>JAZODZ010000633.1:0-7811 GCA_045597285.1 Myxococcota bacterium | reverse complement strand
TCTGCTTGAACAGGCTGGTGATGAGTTTGCCGCGCGCGGGCTAAAAGTTATAAAAGTCAATTCCCGGGATGAGTTGATGGAGCAGTTCAGAACGCGACAATCGCTCGAAGGCAATTCAGGTGAAGATGAAATCACGGTCGTCAATATTCAAAAGTTCAAAGATGACAAGACAAAAGTGAATCTTCCTGATTATGCTGTGAATCTTCAGCGCATTTTTATTGTGGATGAAGCGCATCGAGGCTACAAAAAAAATGGGTGTTTTTTGGCGAATTTGCTCAATGCCGACAAGAATGCCATTAAGATTGCTCTCACTGGCACACCGCTTATCGGAGAAGATAAAAACAGCCGCGAAGTGTTTAATGACTACTATCATACGTATTACTATGATCGTTCCATCCAGGATGGCTACACGCTCAAAATCATCCGTGAGGATATCGAAACATCCTATCGAAAGCATCTAAAAAGCGTTTACGAAAAACTGGAAAATATTGCAAGCGATGAACAACTCGTCAAAAAAGGATCAATTAAAAAGAGTCAAATCATTGAGCATCCCAAATATGTCAAAGAACTACTGAGATACATTGTTCACGATCTTAGGCAATTTCGTGCGATTCGAGGGGATGATTCTCTTGGTGGAATGATTATCTGCGAGACATCGGAACAGGCCAGGAAATTATATGAGTACTTCGATGAGGTTCAGGCAGAGATCATTGCAGATAATAAGCCGCTAAAGGCTGGCCTTGTTCTGTTCGATAGCGATGACAAAGACACTCGAAAACAAATTATCAACGATTTCAAAAAGAATCATAAGATTGATATGTTAATTGTTTTCAATATGTTGCTTACTGGATTTGACGCGCATCATCTCAAACGCCTCTATTTTGGCCGAAAGCTCAAGGATCACAACCTTTTGCAGGCCATTACGCGTGTGAACCGTCCCTACAAGGATATGCAGTACGGCTATGTGATTGACTTTGCCGACATCAAACAGAATTTCTACGAAACGAACGAGGCCTATCTTCGAGAACTCAATCGATACAATGATGTCGATCCAGATACTGGGGAGTCGTTGCCAGATATGTTCACACAAGTCATGGCAAATCAGGACGAACTTATCAGAAAGATGAAAGATGCGCAGCAGGCATTATTCAACTACAGTACCGATAATGCAGAGGTCTTTGCCACAGAAATCTCCAGCATTGAAGACAAACATGCTTTGCTTGAACTCCGTCGTATCATGATGCTTGCCAAGGACGCGATTAACCTCGTTCGATGCTTTGGGGATGAAGAGCTTAAAAAGAAATTCGAAAAATTGGATATCGAAAGACTGCCTTTAATGCTCAATGAAATTAATCGCCGCATTGCTTTGATAAATCAGAAGGAGGCATTTGCTGAAGACACGACTGCTATCGTCAACGAAGCGATGTTGAACATCGAATTTAATTTTATTTGTATCGGTAAAGAGGAACTTAGAATTATTGACGGTGGTTCTGAATTGCAGGAAAAATATCGTCGCGCTATTGCTGCATTTCTCAATAATTTCGATCACGATGACCCACAATGGATTACGCTAAACGAACAATTTAATGAAATTTTCAAAAAACACGGTTTTAAACCTGAATCCATTGCGGCTTATAATGAACAGAATGAGGCAATGAGTGATATCCTCAAGCGCCTTGTGGAATTAGAAAAAGCAAATGCCGCCTTACTAAAGAGATATAATGGCGATACCAAATATGCATACGTTCATAAACGCATACGCGAAGAGAATTCTAGACGCAAACAAATAGATCACGAGCCTATTCTATCTAACTACGATCAGGACATTGTTCAGGCACTGCTTGCAATCAAAGAATCCGTCGATGCGAAAATCTATGATCGGAATGATATTCTTAAGCAGGATGCTTATTTTTCTCAGACCGTTATGAACGTCATCAACAATAGTCTCGAAAGTTTTACCAATCTATCACTTGAATTTGAAGATTACGACTTTATACAAATGCGCCTGGCAAAATTGTACACCGAGCAATACCATCAATATTGGGGATAATCTTTGTTGTGAGAATCATTCGGAGGTAAGATATGATCATTTATCATGGAAGTACAGTAGTTGTAAATCATCCGATAATCAGAACAGAGCGGTTTAATAAAGATGTTTACTTTGGGTTTTACTGTACAATTTTTGAAAATCAAGCAATCCGATGGGCAACACGGTTTGGAAACGGTTTTCTTAATCGTTATGAATATACTCCAAATGAGCATTTAAAGAAATTGACTTTTGCCGAAATGACAGAGGAGTGGCTCGATTTTATTGCAGCATGCAGAACTGGAATACCTCACTGTTATGACATCGTAGAAGGTCCAATGGCAAATGATACCATCTACAACTATGTTCAAGGGTATATTGATGGCAAATATTCTCGTGAAACTTTTTGGAGCCTAGCACGTTTCAAACACCCAACACATCAGATATCGTTCCACACGAGAGCGGCTTTGGATACAATTACTTTTTTAGGAGCAAGCGAAATTCATGAACAATAATGCTTTATTCTATACATGCAGCCTGATTGAGTTTATTACTCGTGCAACAAAACATACGCATAATGAAATTATTGGTTTGCTCGGAACAAACATTGACAGAATATATAAATATCACGACGTGTTTCATTGTGAACCCATAGAGAAAGTTGCGGACGATTTTATTCAACGTGCGAACATCGATATAGGGAATACTGATTATATCAGCTCTTGCCGATATAATATTCCGGATTATTGGGATATCGGCGAGGTGTTTCAACGACTGATTGAAGACTGCTTTGCACCCGATAATTATATACTCGGGATTAAAGAGGTATTCGGCTCATGGATAGCTATCAAGTTATCCAATTATAATTCTGATTTATACTATCAACCAAGAGATTATCTTGCTGAATGCTACAGAGTCGGTGAATTGTTAGTCGCATAATCTTATTACGATCAAATGCCAAAACATTTTTAGTGATACCATCACCAAAGGAAAACCATGACCATCAAAGATCAAACCATCCAGCTCATTGACGACCTTAAATCCACTTGCCAGCTCTATGGCATGGGAAATGACGGCAACGAATTCAAAATCATTACGCAGGTTTTTCTGTATAAATTCATGGCAGATAAATTTGCGCATGAACTTAAAAAGGTGAATATGCCTGCCCTCGCAAGGCTCAAACAGTCTGATAAGTGGGAAGAAGAGTATGCCAAACTGTCCGAGAAAGACCGTATGATGCTCGAGAAAGTCAAGCTGCCACCAGACGTTCCTCGCTTTGCGCCCGACCATCTGATTGCCAATCTCTATAATATGCAGAATAGGAGCGATTTTGGCGTCATCTTTGACCAGACTATGGTCGATATCGCAAACCGGAATCTCGACATCTTCTTTACCAAAACCGCTCAGGAAACCAAAATACCCATTTTTGAACGCCTTACCGTGTTTGTTACGGACGAGAGCCGACGAGCAGATTTTGCCCGTGCACTCGTCAGTAAACTCACTAACTTCAGTTTTGAAGAAGCATTCGCCGAAAATTACGATTTCTTTTCGGATATTTTCGAGTATTTGCTCAAAGACTACAATACTGCCGGCGGCGGAAAATATGCCGAATATTACACGCCTAAAGCCATCGCCAGAATCATGGCTCGCCTTCTCGTCGGGGACAATGCCGATTTGCACAACATCGAGTGTTATGACCCAAGTGCCGGTACCGGTACGCTTCTCATGGCGCTCGCTCACCAGATTGGCGAATCGCGTTGCACGATGTTTTCACAGGACATCTCCCAGCGAAGCAACAAGATGCTCAAGCTCAATCTGTTGCTGAATGGCCTCGTTTCGAGCCTTGATCACGCCATTCAGGGCGACACTTTGCTTGAGCCCTACCACAAGAGCGATGATGGGAAAACGCTTAGGACATTCGATTTCGTCGTCAGCAATCCGCCGTTCAAGATGGATTTCAGCGGTACGCGCGACGATATCGAATCCAAATGGAAATCGCGATTCTGGGCAGGCATACCCAAAGTCCCCAATAAGAAAAAAGAATCGATGGCGATTTACACGTGCTTCATTCAGCACGTCATCAACAGCATCAAGGAAGGCGGAAAAGGCGCGATCGTCATTCCGACTGGATTTATCACGGCCAAAAACGGCATTGAGCACAAAATCCTCGAAATCATTGTCGATAAGCATATCGTGAGCGGCGTCGTGAGCATGCCGAGCAATGTGTTTGCGAACACGGGCACCAACGTCTCGGTGCTTTTCTTCGATAAATCTGCTGCCAAATCTGACGATGACAAGGTCGTTCTCGTCGATGCGAGCAAACTCGGCAAAGAATATAAGGACGCCAACGGCCTCAAAAAAGTCCGCCTCGAAAACGATGAAATCGACAAGATCGTCAATGCGTTTCGAAATGCGCAGCCTGTCGATGATTTCAGCGCGGTTGTGAGCTATGCCGATGTCAAAGCCAAGGGCTATAGCCTGAGTGCCGGCCAGTATTTCGACATCAAAATCGATTACGTCGATATCACCGAAGATGAGTTTAACGCCCAAATGAAGGCCGACATGGAGGAACTCGATTCGATGTTTTCCGAAAGCCATCGGCTTGAGGATGAGATTCGTTCGCAGCTGAAAAGCTTGAAGTTTGGGGGATGAGGGCGCGTGCTATCTCGCTTGCGCTCGATACGCACTGCGTGTGCGGCTATTTGCGCGCCGTTTCAAGAAACGGCTACAAATACGCCGCACAAAACATTAGGATATCACCAGCCTCCGAAACGGAGATGACAAAAAACAGAACCATGCACTGACATAATCAAGATGGTTACTGACTTTTTAATGAATAGGAAAACAATATGTTTCTGACAGACATTCACATAAACGCATTAAGACATCTCAAGGACCTTGACATCACGCTATCCCGGGATAAGCGACAGCATTTGATCCTCACGGGAAAAAACGGCTCTGGCAAAACATCCCTGCTGGAAGCGATACGCAGCCAATTAGAGTATATTTCTGGGGTCATAGAACCAACAACGAATGTGATTGTCTCTCCAGCCTCGATTGGCTTATCCGGAACATCTGATGCAATCAAACTTAAAGCATCTACATCTGAAGAATATGACCATTTCACAGTCATCCCCCCATTTGTCTGCGCCTATTTTGATGCGTCAAGATTGACAAAAGTTGAACAGCCGCAGGGAGTTGAAAAGATTGCGCTTCGAAATGCCTATAAATTTACCGAAACGCCAGTTGGGCTATTGCTTAAGTATATGGTACATTTAAAGACCCAACTCGTCTATGCAAAAAATGAAAATGACATTGAAACAGCTTCCAGAATTCAACAATGGTTTGATTTGTATACGAATGCATTGCGTGGATTAATGGATGATTCGTCTGTCGAGCTTCACTACGATTACAAGAATTATAATTTCCTAATTTACCAGACCAATCGTAATCCCTACAGTTTTATGCAGTTATCGGATGGCTATTCTGCTGCAATCATGATTGTTTCCGATCTCCTCATGCGAATGGATCAAAACTGGCTTATCAATAACACGACGCAAAACACTTCGCTGGAAGGCATTGTGTTGATTGATGAAATCGAGACGCATTTGCACCTCTCTTTACAGCGCAAGATATTGCCATTCTTAACCCGTTTGTTTCCCAACATTCAGTTTATTGTTTCCACCCATTCGCCTTTTGTCGTGAACAGCATCGATAATGCTGTGATTTATGATCTCGAAAATCATATTACTATCCCCAATGGTCTGACGAATTACAGCTATGAAGGCGTGGTTGAAGGTTATTTTAAAGTGGATGAACTGTCCGCCGAGCTGAATCGGAAATTTAATCGCTATAAAGCACTTGTCCAGCAACCCAGTCATAGCGATGACGACATGGACGAGATTATGGATCTTGAGTTATATTTAGATAATATCCCAGATTATCTGACTCCTGGAATCGCGACAGAATATCAGAAGCTAAAACTGGAGTGCATGAAGGGAGGTGGGCGATGATCCACATCGAACGCAGCTATCCACCCCCGGCGTCATTGGCGGAGGAATCGCGAAAGGCGAACGGCCTCTACAACAAGGAGGATGTCGTAAAACGCCTGAAGAATGACTTTTACGACAAATGCTACATCTGTGAATTAAAAGACCTTCAGGATCCACAGGTTGAGCATTTGCTTCCGCATAAGGGAGGCCAATATTCAGAATGTAAATTCGACTGGGACAATCTTTTTTGGTCATGTGGGCACTGCAATCAGGTGAAGAATTGCACCAAATATGATGACGGCATCATTGATTGCTGTAAGGTTGATCCCGAGCAATACCTGTCCATTGAGTTGTCGGGTTCGACGGTATCTGCCAAGGCATTGGATGCAAGCAATGTTGTTGCAGTGAGAACTGCCGCACTCATAGAAGATGTGTTCAATCTCACCAATACGGGAATGAGAACGATTGTCTGTGAGGAGCGCATCAAAGGACTGCAAAAGGAAATGAACAAACTGTATAGAGCTTTGGAAGAATATAAGAAAAATCCAGCCTGCAACAAGAATCGGATCCGAGTCTTGACAAAACGGCAATCTGCTTTCGCAGGTTTTAAGCGATATTATGTGCGAATGAGGTATCCAGAATTGCGGTGTTTATTGGATTAGACGGGGCTTTTTTGAGGACGAATGTTTAGGTTGAGAACAAATACGTAGAGGATACGATGAGCAGAGAAAGCAAATCGCTTGTAAAAGAAGAACAAATCACTGGACTGCAGCAGGACGTGCAGTACAAACGTTGGATTACCGATGTCAGTCGGCGGTTTAAAAGCAGCCAGATTAAAGCGGCTATAAAGGTCAATGACGAAATGCTGCGCTTTTACTGGTCGCTTGGGCGGGATATTGTGGAAATGAAGGCAGAATCTCGATGGGGAACAGCCTTCTTTGAAGTGCTTAGTAAAGATATCACACAGATCATTCCTGATTCAAAAGGATTCTCGCCACGCAATTTACGCTATATGCGTGATTATTATGTGCTGTTCAATTCGGCAAAAGAATTTTTGCCACAAGTTGTGGCAAAAAGTGATCAAGCCAAAAGCCTACCCCAACTTGGTGTAAAATCTGAAGGTGTTTCTGTATCCGATGAAATTTTCCTGATTCCATGGGGCCATATCAGAACAATTATCGACAAATGCAAGGGGAACCGAGACAAGGCCTTGTTCTATGTCCATAAGACACTCGAAAACAGTTGGAGCCGTGCGGTTTTGCTCAATTTTCTCGATACCGATTTGTTATTGGGGTAAATCATGACGGTTAATGATAATTTGCACCATAATGGAACAATTCGCGCAGATTGGTGGAATTATTATGAGGGTATTTATTTTATAACAATTACGGTCAAAAATCGCATTAATGCATTCGGTGAAATACATCGTGATTCCCAAACAGGCCAGAATAATATGAATTTTTCACAATTGGGACGATTTGTGAACGATGAAATACCAAAAATAATGGCACATTATCCATACGTTTTTGTCCCATCATGGGTGGTTATGCCCAATCATGTCCATTTCATTATCATGATTGATGTCCGTGGAAAAACATGGAATGATGCCATATCGAATGATGGCGTATCAAATCCATGTAGGCGCGTGTCGCGACACGCGCCTACAACATCGCAACACGCGCCTACAACATCGCAACACGCGCCCACGGTATCGTACCGCGTATCCAATGATTCCCTATCGAATGATGCCATATCCAATGATGCCATATCGAATGATGCCATATCGAATGATG
>JAZODZ010000632.1:0-7900 GCA_045597285.1 Myxococcota bacterium | reverse complement strand
ATGGATTCGAGCGAAAGGCGAGCGTTTGCGGCGGTGACGGGGAAGAGCGTGAGGAAGCCGGGCAGTCCGCCAGGGGTGCACGTCGGGTTCTGGAGTTTCTGCGCCTTGGTGTATGAGCAGTGATCCGTGATGAGCATATCGACGAAGCCGCTTTTTACGCTGTCGAGGAGGTGGGTATTTTCGACGGCAGGGCGCAGGGGCGGCTGGAGGATATAGCGCCACGGGTCGGGGCTGTTCTCGTTCATTTCGGCGTTGAGGAACAGATACTGCGGGCAAGTTTCGTTAAAGACGGGTTGGCCGCCGAGTCTTGCGCGGTGGACGGCTTCGGTCGTAGCCGCCATCGAGTTGTGGGCGATGACGAGACGGCAGCCGGTGTATTTGGCGAGCATAATCATGCGTTCTGCGGCCTCTGTCTCGGCCATTCCGGGGCGCATTTTGGGGTAATCGCGCCAGAGGTTTTGCGTGCCGACGCGTTGGGATTCGTGCGTGACGATGGCGTCATTCTCGCAGTGGACGAGGACGGTGAGGCCTGATTTTGCGGCGCAATCGAGGATTTTAATCGCAGCGTCGTCGTCGAGATAATAGTTTGGCCGGTATGTCGTGTAGATTTTGAGGGATGAAATGCCCCATTGCGGGCAGGCGCGAATGCCGTCGAGCGTCTGTTCGGAAGCGTCGAGCGCCGTCATGTGGAAAGTGTAATCGACGATGGCAGATTTGGCCTGACTGAGACGGAAATCGAGCGCGTGTCGGAGGTTTTCGCCAGGATTGGGGCCAACGAAATCGATGACAGTCGTGATTCCGCCACGTGCAGCTTCGCAAGTTCCGGCATACCAGTCGTCGGATGTATGGAAAATGCCAGTGTCGAGCTGGATGTGGCAATGGGCATCGATAAAGCCGGGCAGGACGAGGCGTCCCGTGCAGTCTATGAGGGCGTCACCGGCATCGAGGTTGAAAGAGGATTTGTTGCCAAGGGCAGTAATGACGCCATTTTCAACGAGAATATCGGTTCGTGTTCGCCCACTGGAAGTAATGACGGTGCCACCGAAAAAACAAGACTTCATTGCGCGTGTGTTCCTTATAATGGTTTGGAAAGAGAGAACTGCAGAATAAAACGCGACAACATTGTACAATAAACGAAAATAAAAAGACACACTGCTAAACTTGCTTGTGAAGGCAACTCAGAGTAAAGTGTATGTGTTTTTTTGTCTGCGTAAGGCTTACGCATTTTAAGGAAGGTTACCATGGGCGTATTGGCGAAACCCATCCCATTTGGCGATTATTTTTTACTTGAGAAACTGAATACCGGCGGCATGGCGGAAGTTTTCAAGGCCAAGACATTTGGCGTTGAAGGCTTTGAACGCATCGTTGCAGTCAAAAAGATTCTGCCTTCGATTTCGGAAGACAAAGAGTTTATCTCGATGTTTATTGACGAAGCGAAGATCGCAGGACAGCTGACGCATGCGAACATTGCGCAGATTTATGATCTGGGCAATATCAACGACGATTACTACATTGCGTTGGAATATGTGGCGGGTCACGATTTAAGGGTCATATTTGATCGGTGTGTCCGCAACAAGCAGAAGCTCAACATCGCGTGTGTGTGCTATATCATCAGCAAGATTTGCGAAGGTCTTGACTATGCGCACAACAAGAAGGATTCGAATGGGGAGCCGATGAACATCATTCATCGCGATATCAGCCCCCAGAACATCCTTATCAGCTACGAGGGCGACTGCAAGCTGATCGATTTTGGCATTGCAAAGGCGACAAACAAATCGTCGGCGACGCAGGTCGGCATTCTGAAAGGGAAGTTCAGCTATATGAGCCCGGAACAGGTTTCCGGAAAAGCGAATATCGATAGGCGTAGTGACATATTCGCGCTCGGCATTGTGCTGTTCGAGATGCTGACATTGAAGCGTCTGTTTTTGGGTTCGAGCGATTTTGAGACGCTTGAAAAGATTCGAAAGGTGGAGGTTTCGCCGCCGACGCTTTACAATTCGGACATTCCAGAGGATTTGGAAGACATCGTTCTGAAGGCGCTGGAAAAGGACGTGAACCAGCGTTATCAGACGGCGAATGAGCTTCAGGAAGCGTTGCAGCGCTTTATGTTCCGCCACAATCTATACTACACGGCGAAAGATCTGAGTGAGTTCATGCACTCGATGTTTGCGCAGGAGATCGCGTTAGAACAGAAGAAATCGGAATTTTACAAGGAACTGACAAGCGATGTTCTAGCGCAGTCGAAGAAGCCGAGCGTGACTCCGGAAGACGATACGTCATTTTATGAGCGTCAGAACGTTCCGAAAATGAGCGGTGTTCAGTACGAGTCTGTTGCGGCGGCTCCGAATCCGAATCCGAGTCCTCGGCAGGCGATCAATGCCGAACTGGATGATTTCCAGCCTCCTCGCGACAAGATTGTGTATTCGCAGAAGAATGCCGTGGTTGCGCCGATTCCTCATACCGAGAATGTGAGCGATATCGTGTCGGCGTCCGTGACGTCTGGAAAACCGGCAGCAGTGGCACGCAGGACATCCGTCAAGCTCGATCCCGTCATTGTCAAGCAAGGGCGAGAAACGATTCTTTCGGGACCGGTCTATAAAGATAAAAAGAAATCAAACAGAGCTGTCTACATCACGATTGTGGCAGTTCTCATGATTATCATCTTAGGCCTGGTCGTCACGCTTTCGACGAATCGTTTTGGTACTCGCAACAAGGGCGTGCTGACGTTCAATGTAACGCCAGAGAACGTTCTCGTTTCGGTCCGGATCAATGATCGCCAGCCCAGTGAGAATCTTCACGGTGAGTTTGGATTCAGCAATCTTCCGACGTCTGTTGACACCAAATACGTCATTTCGGCGCCGGGATATCAGGATTATACGGGCAGCATTCGACCGGATGAAGATGGCGAGTTGATCAAAATCGAATTGATCAAGGAAGAGCCGGCGCTGACGATTCAGATTCCGTTTGAGAATGCACAGGTTCTCGTCGACAGCAAGCGATTGGAAAGCGTTGACGGTTCGAACAAATACGTCATTGAGCTCTTGAATCCGGGGGATCACGTCGTCGAAGTTCGTGCCGAAGGTTACAAGCCCCTCACCAAGAAAGTTCCGGTGGCTGCAGACAGACCAGAGTCCAAGATTTATATCGAGAGCGATTTCGTTCCGGCGGTAGCCACGCTTTGGATGCGAGCGGAACCGAATTCGACCAGCTACACGCTGAAGAGCGTGCGGACGGGAGAGATTATCAAAACTGGGACTGTGGACAATACTGGCGTCAGGATTCCGAATCTTTCGACGGATGACACGTACACGATTCTCGTGGATAACGGATCGCAGACGCTGAGCTGGAAACCGAATCTGGGTATGAAGCCCCAGGAAGATCAGCTTATGATGATCAATACGACGCCTGTCGTTGTTCCGCCTCCTGTCGTTGCCGCCACGAATCCAGTTGCCGCGCCGACAACGCCTTCTACCAATACGGTTGCAGCCAATCCCGTGAATACGGCTCCGTCGACGCCTAAGACGACAACGACGCCTAAGACGACGACAACGACGACGCCCAAAACAAAAAAGCCGAAAGAGCCGAAGACGGAAACCGTGGTTGCCCCAACAGCCCCTGTTGCGGATGACACGCCTTGTATTCTTCAGATCATTGGAAAGCCGCCTTGCGATATCATCGTCAATGGCAAGGTCTCGGGCCAGACGCCAGTCAAGCTTTCGAATATGAAGTCAGGGTCTTACACGATCGAATGTTTGCGCGAAGGCGGTTCGACGACGCAGAATGTCACTGTTGCGCCGGGTGAGACGAAGAAGATTAAATTCTGATGAAAAAAGCTCCCATTCGGGAGCTTTTTTTGACTCTGTTTATCCACCGTGGATGTGTTTTTGGGGAGCTTCCGTCTTTCTTTATCGGCAGAATGCCCGTCATATAGGCTGCGGCAAAAACCTTGTCCGTGATGCTGATAATCTTGAAAAGACTGCGCAAATAGGCGCAGAGCATCTGTGCCGCATAAGACTTGCCGAATCGACGTGGCCGACTGATGCAACTGAGCTTGTTCGGTAAACCAATCGTGCGATTTACCACACCAATAAGTCCAGATTTGTCTACGTATTTTCCATTCCGCTTGACGCGGAATGCCTCATTGCCCGGCGCGCTTTTTTATGAGGATACAAAAAAGGCGCGGGGAAGTTCCCCGCGCCTCTAAAACATTAATCCGAACCGTTGCGTTCTTTTTCGCGCTGGAAGGATTGGTACATCAAGTCAACGACTTTCTCGCAAACGACATTGAATACGTATTCGGCATCGTAAGTCGGGCGAGCACCAACCGAATTGGCGGGCAGCGTACCGACGGCGCTGGAATGCTCATCGATCTTGCCGGTTGTCTTTTTATCGGAGTCGCCTTCGAGTGCGAGTCGGAGGGAAGTGCCGGGATCGAAGGCTTTCTTGACGCGTGCTTCCATCGCTTCTGCGGCCTGTTCCTTCGAATCGACGGAATCGCCGGAGGAGAAGTGCGATGTATGGAGAAGTTCGTGTGCGAGAAGTCCGAGGCCTTCAGCTGTATTGAAGTTGAGTTTGTTTTCGCCGAGGAAGATGTTCTTGCCGAGGGTGAATGCGTGAGCGCCCATGGCTTCGGAGGCCATTGCGGCAATCGGACCGGCAAAGATCTTGACATTGGAAAGATCGAATCCGAGGAACGGAGCCAGTTTAGACTGGACTGAAGCCGGCAGCTGCATTGCTTCGCCTTTGAGGTTGCTTGCGATGGAGTTGGAATCCATACGACCTGTGCTGATGAGTTCCTGCGTATTGGCCGAAAGTCTCCTCAAATCCTTGCGGGCATCGACCCAGTCGGAAATGATGTTGACAACGCGTGCATGCGGGTTGTCGGCCGCTTCGATGCGCTGCGAAGGGTCATTGGCGACGCCGGAAGTCTTGTCCATGCAACGCCCCGAAACGGAAGGATCGAACTGGTTTTCAATGATCTTGACGAGTTCCAGGTTGGCGGCGCTCAGGTTCAGATCTTTGAACGATTTGCGCAACGGCTTGGAGAGATCTTCTTTTTTGAGCTTGACGTCCGAAACTTTGTAGAGGGCGGGGAGAAGTTCATTGACCTGTTTGTTGTCGCGGCTGAAACGGGCGCGTTTGAACAATGGCTGTTGCGAGGCGGCGTCCATTTCGGCGCGTTTCGCGGCAAAGCCCATCTCGGAACGGACTGAGGGATGATACGCCAACTGTTTGACATCGCTGAGCATCCGGTTCAGACGTTTGGCCGTGTATGACTGAATCGTCGGAATCTTGAAGGGGGATGGAGCGGATTTGTCTGCCAGTTTGAGGGCATCCTTAGCATTCCTGGCATATTCGCTGCCGGCCACAGGGGCATACAGGCCGATGTCACCAGCTGCGGCGCTCTGCGCAATCTGATGGATTTGCTGCATGTTGCTCTGGACGTTGCGCCATGCTGAAGAATCCTGATGCGTTTCGGTTTCGTAGTCGAGAGCTTTGAGCATATCGCTTTCGGCTGACTGATAGTTCGGATTCTGCTCGAACTGCATGCGTTTCTGCTCGAACAGCATTCTTGCGTCGAGGAGACGCGCATCGTCGACGGATTCGGATTCTGCTGCCGGTGAAGCGCTGGCAATGCGGTTCAGCATATCATGGCGAACCTGAATCGCATCAAGTTCCTTGACGATGCCGTTGACGGCCGGGGACGATATGGATTTGAGGGCATCGCGAATTTCCTGAACGCTTTCAGACGTATGATCGGCGTGTGCTTTTTCGGCGAGCCCGGCCAGTTTCGTGGCGGTCTGGGGATCGAGTTCGGAAGCGGCATTCTTGATGGCGGTATTGAAGAGTTTGGAAACCTTTTCGCTGTCTTTTTCCATGAGGCGGAGAGCCGCTTCGCGGACGCCCTCGTTTGCCCTCTGAATTTCTGCGTTCTGTTGAATTTCGCGATTCTGCATCGAAAGCGCTTCGAGTTCGCGTTTGGCCGCTTTCAGTTCCACATAATCGGCGTTCATTCTGCTGCGAATCGTGTCCGTCTTCGCTTCGGAGACGAGTTTCTTGACGCTTTCTTCGTTGGCGAGTACGCGTTCGGTTTCGGGAACCTGCATCGTATCGACTGTTTCTGCATTGCGGGCGACTTTGAGTTCATCAAGCAGGGACTGCTGAATCGATTTGGATTCGCCTTCGATTTGGCTGGCGACATCCGAAAGCTCCAGATTGCCGAACCAGACGCTTTCCGACATGCGCTGCTGGAGATCGCGTGCCACGGACTGCGCGTCATCCGCATTGTATTTCGACAATTCGCTGATGGCACCCTGTACCATTTCGACATGGCGAGCATCCCACGTGCCGCGTTCCTGACCGAGAAGGCGTTCTGCCAGATCGCGGTAGTTGCGGCTCATCGATGCTTCGCGGCGCGTATTTAATGCAGGACGAAGGGCGCGGAATGATGTTTCGTGCAGTTTGCTCCGGATTTCCGCAATGCCTTTTTCTACTTCGTCTTCCGAATAGGTACCGTTCTGATAGCCGAGAACCAGACGGTCAAATGACTGGCTCAGACTCACATAGGCAGATGTCTGATTCTGCTGAAGTTCCTCGCGAAGGGCATTCAGCGATGTCATGATGCGATTGCTGCTTTCCATGGGGGCTCCCTCTTAATATGGTTAATGACTATTTTTTAATCTCTCTCTTGATTCTTCGCCCAAACTTTGCTGGGTCTTTCACTGGAGGGGGTGCTACTGCAAGATTGTATCCTGCCAAACAATTTTTTGAAGTTCATTTTACGTCAGCCCTGAAAGGCGTTTCTGGGGGATGGAAACCAGGCAATAGGCAGGAGGCAATAGGCAGGAGGCAATAGGCAGTAGGTCGCAACGATAACAGAACGCGCAAATCGTAGAAGCCCGTTAGGGCTTCCATGTTTGCCCGGTTGGCGCGCCTACCGGGGGTATCAACGACAAAACAACCATTGGAACCCCGGAGGGGTTCAACAGAAAATATTGAACCCCTCCGGGATTCTATTTGGGTTGATTCCATTAATCCCCCGGCGTTGCCGGGGACTATTGATATTAAAGCCCTACGGGCTTTTAATAATGCGCAATCAACGGACTTTGCGTACGCCATGGGGGGATGCTGCACCGTGAGAGAGGGATTTTCGGATGTATCACGGATGCGGTGAATGTGCTGAAATAGGCATAAAATAAGGATAAAAGCGGCGTATTGCCCGCGCATCACGGTGATTTTTCCGTACCGAAGGGATTCCAGAGGGGGTGATTTTATCTGGCGCGGGCAATAGACGCTTTGCCCCGGCGTATCCGGCAGGATAGCCGGGGCCCAAAAGAAAGGCGTCACGAATCGATGTCGTTCGATGAACCCAGCATTCATTAAGGGGGGGGACAAATGACCTCAGGGCTGGCAGAGACCGGAGAGCAGGGATTCGGGAACCGACCCCAGTGTTGCGCGAACCATTTCGATTGCCCACGGCATCGCGCATCCTGCGGAACGCCCCGTCGTAAACAGGCCATCCGTCACGGTCGGCACGTTTTCGACGCCGGTCGATTTCAGGCGGTCGTAAATGCAGGGATGGCAAGTGAATCGCCGTGCGTCCAGAAGGCTAAGCGTATCGTAGATGAGCGGTGCGGCACAGACGGCGGCCATTCGGCATCCTCGCGAGGCCATGTTCACCGCGAGCTCCATCAGCCGGCTGCTGGCGAGCATACTTTCGACGCCGCGCATCCCGCCGGGAAGAACAAGCATGTCGAATTGCGTTGTATCGATGTCGGCGAGTCGGTGCTCTGCGCGAATCGCAATGCCGTGCGAGCCTTCCACGTCGATCGCGTCGAGCGCGGCTGTCGTCACGTGAAGCCGGGCGCGGCGCAGAATGTCGATGGCCGTGACGGCTTCG
>JAZODZ010000631.1:0-11395 GCA_045597285.1 Myxococcota bacterium | reverse complement strand
CTGCAGTACTCGATCCGATGATGCTCGGGCACGTCTTCGAGTCCCTCATGGCGCATCAAAAACGCGCCATGACGGGATCGTTTTACACGCCAATGCCGCTTGCAAGACAAATCGCCACCGAAACCATTTCACAGTGGTTGGGCCATGAATTCAACCTGTCGCAGGAACAAGCCTCAGAAATGTGCTGCCATAATCGATTCGACAGCATCGATCCACAAATCGCAAATCAGATGAACGATCGTCTGGCAGAAATCACCATTCTCGATCCTGCAGTTGGAAGCGGCGCCTTTCTCCAGTGCGCATTTGCGCTTCTCCATCAATTGCGAAAAGGATTGATCCACCGTTCGGGCAAATCCTGTCATTCGGGGCTTCTGGCCAAATCCATACTCGCTAACAATCTGTATGGCGTCGATATCGTTCCAACCGCAGGACAGCTCTGCGAACTCCGCCTCTGGCTTGAACTCATCCAGTTTTTTTCCAAAGACGAACAGCTCCCCCCACTTCCCAACCTCGATCTCAACATCCAATGCGGCGACTCGCTCGCGGATTCCAGTCAATATGCCCAGATTCTGGGCATTTCCCTGAACTCAGATGAAAACCGCGCCACATTTTCCAAACTGAAACAGCAATACAAGACGTCCACGGGCCAAACAAAAAAGAAGCTCGCCAATCAAATTCAGACACAAATGATGGAATCGGGACAAAAACTCTTCAAAACCCTCATCGAGGCATGCGATCGAGAATGCCTTTTTCTTGAGCAGAAACCCAAAACACTGTTCGAAATGCCAACTCCCGCGTTTTCCCTACGCAATCGCTTGAATCAGCTCAAATCACAGCGCATGAAATTCCAGGCCAGCCTCGACAACCAAACGGCCCCGGGATTCAGTTTTGACCTTCAATTCAGCGACATCATTGCCGATGGCGGTTTCGATATCGTGCTCGGCAACCCACCGTGGTACTCCATCCACACTATGCCCGACGAAACCCAGAAAATCCTACGAACGCTCTACAAAACAGCCATACCCAAACCCGGCATGAAAGCCCAGTCTGCCGACATCAGTGCGCTTTTCGTAGAAAAAGCCCTTCAGTGCACACGTCGCAATGGTTTTGTTTCCATGCTCATCCCCAACAAGCTCTTCCACGCCCCCTCTTACGAAAATTTCAGAAATCACATTTCGGCGCACGCTTCCATTATCAAAACCAAAGACTGGTCCAACGAAAAACTCAATGCTTTCGCGGCAGAAACCTATCCTGCTTTACTCTTGCTCCAAAAGACCGATAAGCCTTCGGGGTCTTTTGCTTTCTCAGTCCCAGAATCCCCATGCTCGCCTTTCGACGAAGTCCAGTGCCATCTCGGTGATCGATATACCGTCAAACGCGGCATCTGCACGGGTGCCAACGAAATATTTCTCGCGCCTTACGACAAAGACGGCCCACACGATGAACTCAAATTCCAGTGCTGCGATGATTGTATCCCCGTCGATCCCGAAATCATCCATCCCATTCTTCGCGGCGCAGACATCAAAGCCTATCGCGCCGAATCCAGAGAATGTATGATTTTTACCCATCAATGGCAGTTCCCCTCTCTGCCGCTCACCAAACTCCCTCAGAAAACAGGCTCCTGGCTATCCCATCATTCATCGCGTCTCGCGGCACGAAAAGGCATCGGAAAACGCCCAATTCATGCGCTGTTCGGATGTTCTGACGCCCTTCGCTCGATGAAAGTCGTCTGGAAAGATATCTCACGCGATCTCGAGGCGTGCTTTATCAAAAACCCGTGGATATTGCCGCTCAACACGGTTTACTACATCCCGGTAAACACCGAGGACGAAGGATACCTGCTCACGGCATGGCTCAATTCAACGATGGCACGGCAATTCTGCCGCTCAAATGCAGAATATGCACAAAACAATTACCGGCGATATTTCGCCTGGGTCGTCGAAAAACTCCCGTTCTTCATCCATACCCCACACGAAGAATCGCGCCCGCACATTCGCAAAATCATCGATCTGTCCCGTCAATGCCACCAAATGCGACCGAACGATATCCATTCCATACAAGCTCAAATAGATACCCATCTCGATCAATGCCTGGATGTTTATTTGCGCTACCATCCTAGCCCTAAACGCTCAAACTGCCTTCCTTTCGATAAACTGCACGGATAATTAACTGCTCACTACTGCGGCGCCGTATCGCCCAAATCGATACCTACGCCCGAAGTGTACCCAATTCAATCTATCCAAAATAAGGCGGAAAGATGAATCCACAAACGCTCGGCTATTCTTATTCAATCCCCGATTTATCCGCATACAAACACATCACCGGGCTTCTGACTCCCGAACAACAAAACACCCTCTCTTCGGCAATCGGCATCATCCTCAATCACAGAGCCGTCCTGCTCTACGAAATGACAGGCTCGGGAAAAACCTATGTCGCATCGGCGCTTGCCGCAATCCTGCAGGCCATGAAACAGTCCGAATGCATCATCGTCGCCCCGGCCCATCTCCTTCAAACCTGGAAAACCGTTGCCTCGCGATTCAACCTTAACGCAGCCTATTATTCCTACCAGGCAGCCAGCCTGCATTCGATTCCATCCCCCGACAAGGACGATGCCTTGTGGCTCATCGATGAAGCCCACGCGCTTAAAAACCGCAATACCAAACGGTTTGCCGAACTTCAGTGCCTCACATCACGACACCGTGTCTGCCTCATCACGGCAACGCCAGTTTCAATGGGATGGCGAGATCTTCAGGCAATTTTGACAATCTGCGGACTGCCCCAAATCGACTTTAGTGAGGCCACAGAATGGTTACAGGCTTTCGCCCGCGCCATCATTCCTCAAACCAATACCGCTCCCCTGACTACGGCTACCTGCATCTTTAGCCATCGCCAGTGCCTGAACTATTCCACACCTTTAGCTCTGCTCGAGCGATTCATGTCGGAACTCCATATCATCCAATGGATGTCCCTGAACCAGAATCAGGCACTGGATGAAATCAGACTTCTCCCAATCATCCTGTTGCATCGATTTCTCAGTCATCCGGCTTCGTGCCTCATCACGCTCCAACGGCTCGAAAAATACTATGCATCATCCGGCGCTTCACAAAAAATGCTTTCCCGAAAAGAATTCCACCAACTCATGGGCATCGAAGGCACCCAATTGCTGCTCCCCTTCGCCCAAACCATATACGGAATCGAGGTCTCATCAGACCAAAAAAAAAGACTCGCCATTGAACTCAGTCATATCAAGGCCGCCATTCGCACGCTCAAGGCAATTCTTGCGTGCCAGGACGACAAACTCGACCAGCTCGAAAAACTGATCGAGTCCAATCCGCAAAACAAATACATCATTTTCACGCAATATGCAGACACCGCCGAATTCATCGCAAATCATTTGAAATGCTCCATTCCCATCGCATTGCTGATGCCCGACAAAGCCGAATACAACCGTCACCGGATCGACCCAGACATCGTCATGGCCATGTTCGATCCCCATGCCCAGCTACCGGAATGGTGGCACGAAACGCATCTCAAACCCGCAGGAATACTCATCTGCACCGATGCATTTTCAGCCGGGCATAACCTGCAGTGCGCCAACACGCTCATCCACTTTGAACTCCCCTGGAACCCGACGACACTCCGGCAACGCGAAGGCAGAATCATACGAAAAGGCCAGAAAAGCCGTCAGGTGACTATCGTCGAAATGCACCACTCGTCTACAAACACACAGCTTCAACTATACCGAACGCACCTCGAATCGCGCCTGAACAGCCGAAATAGGCTGCAAATGAACTGGTTTTCCAAAACCACAATACATCCAAGTGAAATTCTCATCGTTCACGCAGACGGCATCCCGTGCCTTTGGGCTTTGCTAGACCATACCTGGATTCCTATACATCCAGATGTTCTCGACGATATTCCCGATACCGCAGAAATCACCCAATACTCGCTCGCAGAAGCCTTTTCGGCCTCCATTCGATCGATTCGCTCCACTTACCAATTTCTATGGGACTACCTGAAATTCGCACACAATGCGCCCGACATCTCACAGGCCATCAAAAATCTGACGGTCGCATCCTATCAGTGTGCCTACTTTCCCCAACTTGTTCACCAAAATTGTTCACATTTGAGTTCTTTATATGAAAATCTGCCCAAAGCCATGCACTCCATTTCCCATCTGCCCATAAAATCAATTCCTTCGCCCAATACCCCATGCCTGAGAATCGTTCTCTATCCACAAATCAAACACATCTTTCCACAAGTTATGCACAAGTTATCCACAGACTTTGTGCCTAATTTATCACCTTAAATCATGTCTTTTGCTGTCAACACTGAAAATTAAATTTCTCACAACACATTGATTTATAAGGATATTATATTTTTACACAAACGGTTATTTTTTCTTGACGCGATTTTCACTCGCACCGTTTACCCACAACCGGCTGTGGATAACCTGGAGGTCAAATGAACCAAGACTATCACCGTTCGACGTTTCGCAAGTCCCCCAACCGTCCTTCTCAAACGACGACATGGAAACCACATTTTACGCATCTCACTGCAACGGCAAAAGTCGGCCGTTGTGCCGAAAATCTCGTTTGCCATTACCTGCGGATGCATGGATGGACAATCCGGATGCGCAATTTCGAAACGCATCGCGGCGAAATCGACATCATTGCCGAGCGCATGGATGCCGACCTGAAAGGCTACCCAACCGTCGCATTTGTCGAAGTCAAATCCCGTACTTCCCGTCATGGACTCTCCCCTGAATACTCGGTCACACCGGCCAAACGCAAAAAGGTCACGTCCACGATGAAATACTGGATTGGAACACATCCATTCGAAAAGGCTGTGTACCGCTGCGACATCGCGTCAGTCATCATCGAAAAGCACAAATCCCCAAGAATTCAATACTTTCCGTCTGCATTCTCGCCTCGTGAGCAGTTTGGATGGTGACGTGGGGCACCGCTATTCGCCCAAGGCGAATACGCGGCACCGATTCCGTCTATTGGCTGCATGGACACTCACAATACGTCGACGCATTCTTCATCGTCGAAAATTCTGGGAACAAATGCAGCCAATACGCCGGAATCTCCATTTTGTCACTTCAACGATTCGAGTATATCGTTCAAAAGCGGCTGGTAGGAAGCAAACCAATATTCAGGAACGACGGCGTAATAAAAGATATTCGTCCCCGAAGCAATCCGGCCACTGAACACCAAAACCTTCCACTTTTCCCCGCCAAGACGGGCAGTAAGAACAAGTCGATGCCCAGAAACCGCACCGTGTTCAAACGCATCGTCAGAGAAAATGCTGAACTCTGACTTGAATGCATCGGACAGTTTTTTAACCGATTCATCGGAAGAAAGAACGCGCTCTGTTTTCTCAATAACCCCAAAAATACCGGGATGATACGGAACTTTGAACTGCAACTTATCGGGCGAATTCAAAGAGACAGTCCAATTTTGGGGCAAATCCATTGAACAGATTGCGGCATTGGCCACGGGCTCGAGCCGCTCCGCCGCAATCTTCAGCATGATTTCATGTGAAGAAGGCGTGGCCAGGACTGCAACAGGAAAGCTGAAAAGACAGAACCCCAGAATGAAGGAAATGAGTCGTTTTTTCATAACAATAAGGCTCTGTTTAACGAGCGAAATAAGAAGAACATTCGATAAATGTCGATAAATCGCCCCGGTGGTTAAAATAGCAAAAATAAAAGCCTCTGTTTCCAGAGGCTTTTAAGCGATTACAGCGGCTCTTCAGTTTTGATGATGTACAAACGGTTCTGAAGGCCGTCCGTCGATTTCTCGATTTCACCAAGGATGGCCATAATCTGAATCATGCGCTTGCGATATCTTTCGAGTGCATTGGCGCTACCAGCAAAGAGTTTTGAACGCTCAAGAAGAATGATTTCATCGGCAAAAACATTCTGCTGCTTGCCGTTTTCATCTTCGATCACATACATGAGACGGTTCGGCAAAACGAGGTTTGGATCTGTCGTGATTTCAACGGAATCCGATTTGCCTTTTTTCTTTTTTGCAGCTTTCGGGGTACCGCTATAAGTACGAGCCTTCGCCTGTTCCTCAGTCAATGTGCCATTCGCAATCATTTCCTGGAAAGCACGGCTAGCCTCTTCATCATCTGTGATAGCAGCCTTGACCTGATAAACCTTTGTCGAAGTAATAGCCTTCGCGAGACGATCGGAATCGGGCGTTTTCGTTGCGATAGACAGCAACGCGGCTGAATCGACTTTAAGGGCATAGACAATATTGCGATCCGTCGCACTGCTCTTGCGCAACAGAGCCTTGATTTCGTCCATATCTTTGTCGGTCTGGGCAATATGCGAATCGAGCAGTTTCGAAAGGAGCGTGGTAGCTGCGCCATAGCCACGGAGATCGGACAATGGATTCTGTGCGGCATTGCTCGCCATCACGATCGTGTTCTGCGGCAGACTGGAGACATCAAGAACGAAGTTATAATCCTTGTATTTCTTGATATAATTCTCATAAAAATTCGCGTTGAACTCGAGAACGCCCGCACCAAGAGACTCACTGCGCTGCTTGTAAATCTGCGCATATGTCTGGAAGTTGCTGATCATGGGATCGACGGTGTCATAGACGCTGGCCGCGACCTGGATACGCTCATTGACCTTGGCGCGATCCGTGAGGACGCCCTGCCAACACCAACCGACAAACGCTCCGAAAATGGCCGCGACAATCGCGATGCAGACAACCATGATGGGCTTCGTATTATCTTTCGGAGGAAGCAGGGACTTGTCCACCTGGTTCATATCGAACTCGAACATTTTCCCCTGAACCTGTTCTTCTTCCTCTTCGATAATAATCTGCTGCTGTTTTTTAGGAACTTTGGCACCAAAGCCGCCGCCGAAGCCGCCGCCGCCACCAAAGCCACCGCCGCCGCCGAAACCGCCGCCGCCGCCACTATTTTTGGACGCCATACGGGATTTCAATTCATCAAGATTTTTGAACTTATTATTGGAATTCAACATTCCCTCCCAGGCAGAACGGCGATCCTACTCAATCGCCCTATGCCATTCTTTGCTGGATTTATGATGAAACGACAATTGAAGCCGTATGATACCTTCTATTCAACGATAAACTTGTCGAGGTCGCCGATGATGGTCTTGCTCGCATCCTTCGCATCTTCCAATACGCTCTTGATAAGTTCTGTTCTCGCATTGTAACGCTCAAGCGCATTGAGAGATTTGCCGAAAAGCTGCTGGCGATCAACCAGAACGATGTCATCCGCAAACAGCGAGCTTTCGCGTCCGGCACGATCCGTCACCTGGTAAATCAGACGGTTCGGCAGAACTGCCTCTTCCTCATCTCCGCCTTTCTTCCCTTCAGGAACATAGTCACGACGCTGGCGCTGCTCTTCAGACCATTTGTGATCGAGCTTCAGACTCTCATACACCGACGCAGCCTTCGTGTCGTCTTCAATCACTTCCTTATACGTGAAAATTGAAACGACACCGTTCGCATACTGCGTCCGCGGTGCATCCGTTCCAAGATAGTAAACCGCTTCCGGAATCACCTGCATCGCATACGTCACGGCTTTCGCCTTTGTCGTCTGAATCTCCGCAATCTCATCCGCATCCGCGCGGGTCTCATTCACATGGTTGCTCAGAAGTTGCATCAGCAACATCGAGTCGGCTGAATACTGGCGAAGCCCTTTCAACGGATTGGCTCGGTTGTCACCCGCCAAAAGAACAGCTTCAGACGTGATGTCACTTGACATGTCGAGGATGAAATTGTTCTTGCTGTAAGTGGCAAGCTCGGCATTGAAAGTGTCAATACTGAATTTCCCGCTTTCTACCGTTGCAAACGATTTCTCAAGTTTTTCAAACCCTTCCAGCTTGTTCTCAAAAACTGACTTGATCGTTCTCGCCATCGACGTCTTGCGGGCAACATCGGCTTTCCCCGCCGCCGACGACGCCAGTCCAAACCCAATACCTGCGCCAATCAGTGCCATAATCAGAAACAACGCGCTAGCTTTGTAAACCCGCCAGTCCGTCTCGGTCTCCTCACGGATTGCAGATAAGTTACGAAGCTCTTCCTCGTCCACTTCCCGATACTGCGGCTGATAATTGTAATCATCGGGCTCCGGCTCGTAGACCTCCTGAATTATTGGCTCTTCCTGCGACTGAACGTTCTCCAGCCCGTTCTGATTTCCGTTTCCGGGATTATTGCTCAATGAATTCAACATCCCCTCCTAAGCTTCCTCTTTGTCGATTATGCTTAAACACTCACGACGCTTTGTTACTGATAATCTTTCCGGCGCTTCACATGCCGACACGCGCATTACTTTACTTCAATTCGGATTATCCAGTCAAGTTTATAATCATTCCATGCTGGCATCGATCAAAATTAAAAAGCGCCGGCGTATTGCTTCGCAATAGCCGGCGCAAGGGCTCGCGTATTGCTCTGCAATAGCGAGCATCCTGCATTATTCGGGCAAAACGTAAACCTCGACGGGTACCGTCACCACCTGGCCGTCGCGATTCACCTTGACGCTGACGCGATCCCCTGGATTGTGGCGATCCAGCTCGTTATAGAGATCGTCGTAATTCGACACGGTGCGGTCATCGATGCCGACGATGACGTCGCCGACGCGGGTGCCGTTCGGACCTGCCTCAAGCCCCTTGAGCCCCGCCTTGCCGGCTGGGGTGTCGCTCCCCACGGCCCGGATGATCACGCCCTTGATGCCATTCTGTCTCGCCACTGAATCGGGCAGGATGGAAATGCCGAGACCGATCTGCTGCGCCTTGCCCGTCCTTATGATCTGCGGCACAATGCGGCGAATGATCGAAACCGGCACAGCGAAGCCGATGCCATCAGACCCGCCGCTCGTCGAATAAATCATCGTGTTCATGCCAATGAGCTGGCCGTCCGAATCGAGCAGTGGCCCGCCGGAGTTGCCCATGTTTATCGACGCATCGGTCTGAATCATGTCGCGAATCGTGACGCCGCCGACGCCGGGACGGTCACGACCAATCGCCGAAATCGTCCCCGTCGTGAGCGTGTGATCGAGCCCGAACGGGTTGCCGATGGCCAGCGCCTTCTGGCCGACCACGATTTCATAGCCGTCTTTAGGAATCGGTATCGCACGGAGTTCCGAGGCTGGCGCGTCGATCTTGAGCACCGCGATGTCCTTGCGCGGCTCGACGCCGACAAGGCGAGCAGGGTATGTCTTCTGGTTGTAAAGCGTGACCGTGAGCGTCGAACCGCCGGCAACCACGTGATAATTCGTCACGACATGCCCCGACTTGTCCCAGATGAACCCCGACCCCGTTCCTGCCGGAACTTCCATGCCGCCACCAAACCAGTCTGTCCTGACGACGCGGTTCTGCGTCACGTACACCGTTGCCGGCGCAGTCTGCTCGAACACGTTCACCGTGTTCTGCTCATCTTCGAGGCGGAAACGCCGCTCCGTCGCCTTCCTCGCGTTGCCCGACCCTGCCGAGGGCGCGGCGTCGGGGGCATAGACCGGCAAATCCTTCGCGCCGGAAGGCACTGCGCCTTCGGCCTGCGGCATCGCGGAAATCTTTTCCGCCACACGCGCCTCGATTTTCGAATCAAATTCCCTGGAAAGTTTCTGCTCAATGCGCTGCGCGATGACATCCTCGTCGACGCTGTCCTGCGCCGGCGCACCGCTGCAACCAGCCAAAAGACACGCAATAAGCCCAAATTGAACCGTCCATGCTTTCATTTTTACTTCACCATCCATTCATGAATGCTCCAGACCTCGATGGTCTGGGCGCTCAAAACTGCCAGATAATTTCCCGTCGGATCGAACGCGACCCGATCGACTGGCTGCGGCGACCCGAATATGGTGACCACCATACCATCCTCCTTAACGAGCACCGTGCCGCTTCGGATTCCCATGGCATACATTTTTTTCGTCGGGTGCACTGCCAGCGCCGTGGTGTCGAACGACTGCGACAACATCGCAAATAGGCGCTTATCCTCGCCATCAAGTTTTGCCCCGAGCACTGCCACCGGCGTCTGCACGACGACCGATTCAAATTGCGAATCTGCTGCCACGCGTCGCGTGTCATTGGGAATGACGAGCAGTTTTTTCTGGCCATAAGGATCGAACCACGCGGCACGGGCAAGCGTGCCATCATCGCGAACGCACAAAAAATCGTTGCCATCCGGCATCAGCGAGAGGGGGAAACAAGACTTGTCATTGCTGTAGAGATAATAGCCCGCAGTCTTTTCCGGCATCAGTTCGTAGCGCATCGTCGGCCCGAGAAACCGGACGCCACCGTTCGGCATATAGGCGGCGGAAAATACTTTTTGCCCCGGCAGCTGCGCTCGCCTTACGGTTTTATTCGCCGCGCCGTCCAGCTGATAAAGCTCCGTCCTATAACTGTCGTCATCGTCGCGCTCGACGGTGGCGAAAGCAAAATTCTTCCCCGTCCCGTCAACCGCAATCGCCGTTACATTGCGGAGAAGTACGGGCCATGAACCCACGAAATTGCTGCCCTTTCCGTCGACGCGACTATCGAGGAATTGTTGCGCATGCTGCCGATAGGCAGTCCGTTCTTCGGTCTGAATGTAGCGTTCGAGATAAAACTTCGCCTCCTTCATGCGTCCGAGCTCATACATTCTGAAGGCCGTCTGGTAATCGTTTTCGCAATCGGGAACAAAGAACGCGTCATCGAGGAACTTGAAACTCGGATCGAAATCGACGCCATCCATAAAGGCTTTCCGTGCGTCAACCCAGAGGTTCTGGCGAGAAAGTGCGACGGCCAGGCCGTAAAGTGCATGGGGGTTGCTCCCATCGAGGCCGAGGGATTCGCGGTAGGCTTCGGCGGCCGACGCGGGATCGCCCTCAATCATATAAAGTTCCGCTACATTACTTTTGACAATCGCCCCTAGCTCGGGATCGCCATCGCCAGGGCATTCCGAATACTTCGCCCGCGCATCCTTCCACCGGTGCATCTTTGTCAGCGTCGTCGCCTCGCTGAAACAAATCGATTTGCGCACAGACTCATCATCCGTCATCATGCGGATCATCCCGGCCAGTTTCAGCGCCTTTTCATGCTGCTCATTCTTGCCGTAAAGATCGAAACAGGCCATATATAGCGAAATCACCTTGTCCTTTTCGTCATTCAGAAAGGACGGCGGTATTTTGTCCATGGCCTGCTCGCAATAAACGAGCGCCGATGCAAATTGTTTTTTCTGATAAGCCTCGCCAATGCGCATGACTGTCACCGCAAAATCCATGTCATCGGTGCTGGGCTTTGCATCCTTCTTTTGAGTTGGTTTGGCTTTCGAACCGGCATGACTCTTATCTCCGGCACGTTGCGCCGACGCATACGTGGGAACGGCGAAAACGAAAAGCGCAAGCACAAAGAATGTAAGGAATTTTT
>JAZODZ010000630.1:0-7326 GCA_045597285.1 Myxococcota bacterium | reverse complement strand
ATATCTTTTACTTTGGCAATTAATCGCTCAAAAACGCCCTGAGAGGGCGAAATGTTTCAGCCCGGGGTGAAGCGCGTAGCGCGTAACCCCAGGAAAAAGCGATTTCCTATTTTCCCCCTCTCCTTTGGCTAAGGAAGGGACAATTGCTGTAAATGATGCAAATAATAGAAGCCCGTAGGGCTTCACGTTCAGTAGCCCCCGGTTGGCGCGTAAGCGCCTACCGGGGGATCAGATCATTCAACCATAACTATCCCCGTAGAGGATTCCCCCATAATACATACAATAATACAAAATGTCCCTTCCTCAGTCCTTTGGAGAGGGGGCAGGGGGGTGAGGCTAAAAAAAGGCACTCTTTCGAGTGCCTTTATGATTATTAGTTGGAGCTCAGGTCGAATACGAACGGGTATTCAATCTTAACAGCGCCGCCGCCTTTCGGGGACGGGAATCGCCAGAACTTAATGGAATTGATTACGCAATTCTCGACGTTCTTATTCTTGATGGTCGATTCTTTGACGACTGCATTGCTGACTGAACCCTGCGGAGAAATCAGCCAGACGGCGACAACACGACCATTGAGGCCCTTGATCTTCGCCAATTCTTTTTCGTAGCAGTTTCTAAGCTCACCAGAGTGCTGACGAACGACCTTCTGAATAATACGTTTATCGAGTGAACCCGTGACTTCAGGATTTGCCATCTTAACGCGAGGTTTGGCTTCACCCTTGACACCGAGATTGGCGTTGTAGTCAGCGCTTGCAGCTCGAATGGCACCGGTACCACCAGCACCGCCGGGGCCGAAACCGCCACCGCCAATGGTACCGAAACCGGCACCACCACCGCCTGAACCCGTCGTTCCGAGGCCGTAACCAGCCTGTGAAGCCTGGGCAGACGCATCGAAGCTTGACCAATCGAGGTTATCGAGGTTCTGCATATCCAAACCGGCAGACAACATCGAGTTCATTGCCTGGGACTGGGCAAGAAGACCGGTTGCCTGAGCCGCAGCAGCTGCTTCAGCTTTTGACAGGGTCTGCTTTGGAGAAGAGTCACTGTTGGAATTGGCGGCAAACGGAGTATCCTGGGCATCCTTCTGGATGTCTTCCTCTTCCGCTTCCTCCTCTTCGGGCTCCTCCTCATCCTGTTCTTCCTTCTGTTCCTCCTCAACGGGCGGTTCCTCTAAGACGACTGCGAATCGGGATGTGGTAAGGATGCGGTCGACCATCAAAGCATCAACTCGGTTTGTCGCAAAAAGAATAACCGAGAACAGCGCGAAATGGAGGAGAAGGGACGCAACCAGACCGCCGAAATTCGACATCGAAAACGCACCAAAGAGCGGAGCGGCATAAGGAACTGCATCAACGGAGTGGACGAGAATGGAAACTTCGCCGAAGACAAATTTTGCCCTCGTCTGTCCATCCATTTCATGGCCCATCGAACCTACGCCAAGCTGCCCGCCTGCCCGAGAAATCGGGAAAACGGCATTCGACGCCGCACTGAACTCGGTCTTTTCATCTCCCACGAGAACAAATCCTTCGTAGGAATTGTTAAACATGAGTTCCCACTTGCCCTGGCTGCAGATGAGGAACGTAATCTTGGGCGCTCCGCATACTTCAGCGTTCACACGGAATTCACAGTCACTGTTCGCACCAACGCTTACAGACTTGCCATCCGAAACAGGAAATGACTTGACGCTCAGAACCGTATCACGCCAGACCATTGCAACTTCGACAGTTCCGGCTCCCTTTGTGCTACGCGCCGATAAAAATCTGCGCTCATAGCTCACCGGACGTTTTTTCTTTTTGATGATCGTTGCAGGTCCAGAAGACTGGCTGAACGTATTGCCACCGAAAGCTGCCGCACCGCCACCAAATCCGCCTGCTTTGGGCGCAACCGAGGGCGCCTTGGACAGAGAGGGTTTGGGAGCCGGAGGAGCCGCAGGTGCCGATGGCACGGATGCTGTTGGTGGAACTGGCGGTGCCGACGGTGCCGACGGCGCTGGCGCACTCGCTTCAGCTGCTGCTGGCGCACTCGCCTCCGCAGGAACCTCATCCAACGTTACGCGAACCATCACTGTTCCAAACCGAAGAACCGAACCGCTTGATATCATCGCTGGCTTGCTCGGCTCTACTTTCTGGTCATTCACAAATGTGCCGCCCGTACTCATTCTGTCGGAAAGCTTGTAACCGTTCCCGCTCTTCTCAAGAACCGCATGAACTCGCGACACACTCGCATCTGTAAGGCAAAGTTCACAGCTGGCATTCTTGCCAATTCGTACAGGGTTTGCTGCAGTCTCGACTGTCTGAACCACGTTCTGGTTTTGGTCTAGAATTTCAAATTTCATAGCACACCTCCTTTGCCTTCATAAAAGAGACTCTCGTCTGTTTTTCGCAAAACAATCTTCATCTGATGAACCCTCAGCCGAACGGCCGCCATTACAGCTCATCAACTGTCTTGCGCATCTCTTCTACAAAATCTTCTCTTGCTTTAATAAGGCTTGACAGCTCTTCAACTTCATGAGCGCTGATGTTCGACGAGTTCGGTGCCATCAGCTCACCTTCAATGCGGTCATCTTCAAAGCTAATCGTTTTTACCTGCTCCTCAGCATACGCACTGCCGGTACCAAATAAGAAACCAAACATCACAATTGCTGCTACTGCTGACTTTTTCATTTTTTTCTCCTTCTAAAGACACACCCCCGTTCCTTTGTAACAGAACTTTTGTGACCACGCAAGTCTCTAATTTTTCAAAAAATTGTCACCTTCCAGCTTCTAAAATGCATCGTGCTTTCGTCGCTTCTCGCTCGTAAACGCTTCTGACGTATCCTTGGCTATGATTTCATACAGGATCGCGCTCTTATTCTGCGCCGCCCTTAAAATTCGTCCCAGCCGCTGCACATGCTCCCGCACCGAACCGCTCCCTGACAATACGATGGCAATGTTTGCCGCCGGTATATCCACCCCCTCGTTGAGCACACGGCTCGTCACGACCACCGGATAACGGCCGCTGTTAAATCCTTCCAAAATGGCCCGCCGTTCCTTGACAGGACTCTGATGCGTCACCGCCGGAATCAAGTACTCACGGCTGATCCGATAAACCGTCTCATTGTCAGCCGTAAATATTATCGTCCGATCCAAGCGGTGTTCTGCCAAAAGTGTCGTCAGCAGTTTCATCTTTGCCCGGCAATGCTGCGTGATCGCTCTCTGCGCACGATGCGCATGAAGCGCCGCTCGCCCTTGCGGGCTTCGGGACGATTGGCGCAAAAATTCAGTCCAGCCATCCGGGGCACCGACACGGATCCGATTCTCGCGTATAAAATTCAGATAACATGCCCGAAATTCCTCATATTCACGACGCTCATCCGCATCGAGTTCCACCTCGTACTGGATCGTTTCATAAAGCGCCAGATTCTCTCCGGCAAGCGCCCTGATGGTCTGCGTGTAAACAACAGGCCCAAGAAGCTGTTCGTATGAATACACGGCGTCGCGTTCCGGCGTCGCCGTCAGTCCAAGCCGGTACGGCGCTATCGAATGCTGCGCCGCCAATGCATAAGTCTGACACGGCAAATGATGCACTTCGTCAAATACGATCAGCCCAAACCGATTCCCGATATTTTCCATGTGAATATACGCCGAATCATATGTCGTAACCGTCACGGGCTTCAAATCATACGTCCCGCCGCCAATGATGCCGCATTCAATCCCGAAAGCCCTTTCCAGATTCAGATGCCACTGTGCAACCAGATCCAGCGTCGGCGTCACTATCAGAGCCGAACGGCCAACTCGCGCCATCGCCAGTTGCGCCACAAAACTCTTCCCTGCCCCCGTCGGCAGCACGACGACTCCACACCTTCCGTTCCGTTCCCACGCTTCCAGTGCCTCGCTCTGATAATAAAACGGCACCCGCGTGATTTGAAATGAATACCCGACATCCAGATACGCCCGAGCTTCATCGCGATAGCCAATCTTCTGCCGCGACAGCGAAAGCAAAAGCCGCCGATAGCTCAATGCCTGGCTACGAAACGCATGCACGCGCCCGTCCCACACAAAATTTGGCAAAATCTGACTTGCCCGTTCATTGTCTTCCGACGGAACTTCAACCAGTATCGTCCCCGAATCAAACCCGATTTTCCATATATTTTCACTCATCCCGTCTCCGCACGCGTTCGACAGACTACACCTCAATCATCGAAGCATTCATATCATTCAAATCGAGACACAGCATCAAAAGGCGTTCAAACCCAAGCGCATTCCCGCCAAGTACGCCGAGTTTCGGCAGCGCGGCAAGAAGCGCCTCGTCATCGGGAACGCGCATCAGTCCCAGTCGTTCGCGTTCCGCATTGTCCTCGTCAAACCGCCGTTTGAGTTCATCGGCATCGTTCAGTTCCGAATACCCGTTGCAAAGCTCAATGCCGCAAATATACAGTTCAAACCGTTCCGCAACATCACCGTCATCATCATGGCGCACCGCCGCCAGCGAGGCCATGGATGCAGGATAGTCGATTAAAAACGTCGGTCGTTCCATCCCAAGATGCGGTTCGACGCGATCGACGAGAACGCAGTTCATGATGTCATTCCAGCTCCAATCGGCGCTCACGCGGCAACCGGCTTTCAGTGCAGCAGAAACCAGTTCGGGCTTTTCCATGCCTATCGGCGAAAACCCCGCATAACGGATAAACGCATCGCGGACACTCAGACGCTCAAATGGCATATCGACCGATATCGGACGACACGATTCGCGTGCATTCGAATGCCAATACGCCGTACCAAGCGCCTTGCTGACCTGATGGATCAGGCCCTCCGTCTCATTCATCATATCTCGATACCCATACTCGGGATGATACCACTCCACGAGCGTGAACTCGCGTCGATGCAAAAGACCGTGCGGTTCATTCCTGAATACGCGGGCAATCTCGTATATCGGGTGGCGATGGTGCGAAAGAAGGATTTTATGCGCATATTCCGGAGATGTTTGAAGAAAATACGGCTTCTCCTCTCCATTCCAGATTGTTCTGAAACTCTCGATATAGGGATCGCTCGCGGTAGTGTTGCGCATCGAACGAGTTTCGATTTCCAGATATCCTATGCGATTAAAAAATGCGCGAATGGCCGATAGGGCCAATGCTCTCTGTTCGAGCGTATGCCAGGTGGGAAGCGGCATTGTTGTTTTTTCCATAAAATGAAAGACGTGCTTTCGCACGTCTTTCGCGTGTTGTTATTGTTCTGGCCACTCCCCCCCTCTCCGATGAAGAGGAGGATGGGGAGAGCCTAAATAATTGTACGGTTTCGGCCGCCTGTGTTTCTGTTATTGTTATTCTTCTTGTCGTCTTTCTTCTTGTCGTCTTTCTTCTTGTTATCTTTCTTCTTGTTGTCTTTCTTCGTGTCAGTCTTGGCGGGTTCGGGTTTTGTTTCCTCTGCCGCAGGAGTCAGCTCGATTTTCTTGTTGATGGTTCGGCAAAGATCGACTTTCACCGTCTGTTCTTCATAGCCATCCAGCCGGATCGTCCAATTTTCTTCAATGCTTTCGCATTCCTCGGAGACGAGTTCCTCACCCTTGTAGTCACTCAGGCCGCGGAGAGAGCCGTCCGCATTGTAAATACGGGCCCCGGGCGGTTCCGTCTTCACGGTGACTTTAACCTTGACACCGCGACCGGCCGGGATGTCGGGATAGTTTACTTTAAGTCCGGCACCAATCGAGGCTTTCATGCCGTCAATGATTTTCTTGTCGGAATCATTGAGATTGTCTTCATCTTTCGGTGTTTCGGCTGCAGCACCATCGCCGCCTTTCTTATCACCAGCTTTGCCGGCATCCGTATTGCCAGCTATCTGTTCCGCAACCGGTGCATCCTTGGCATCCTTGTCATACGTCATGACTTTGATCACGAGATAAGCAATGACGAAAAATACGACGACACCCACGACGGCGATCAGAAGAATCAGATTCTTGCGCGTAGTCTTGGGGGAGCGGACTTCCTGGGGCGGAGCCTCGAGATGCATCGGACGCCCGTTGACAGGATCGCCCAAAACCATGTGACTGTCAGATATCGGACCCAGCACAAATTTGATTCGGGTCGCGCCGATTTCGATCTGGTCATTATTCTTGAGAACGATATGGCTCACAGGATAGCCGTTCACGCTTGCAATATTGTCAATGCTCAACGCGATGAGTTCAAAGCGGCCGCTCGAATAGGTAATGCTCAGATGGCGACGGCTGGTGTACTGATCATTCAGAATTACCATATTGTCCAGGCCGCGGCCTATCGTCGTATGTATCTTCTTCAGCTCGTAAACCACGGGCTCCGTGTCCGCCTGAAATATGATGATCGATGCACGGGCTACACCCGGAATATCATCCACATCCGGCACTTGATTCGAAATCTTGGCACTTGCGCGCATATCTTCCTCATTTGATGATGTCGATGGTTTCCCCTTGTCCGGGAAATCATCATTCCACTCACTTAATGGTTTCATTTCAGGCATTGGGATCTGCTCGTTCACAAGTGCATCCGCATACGGATCGCCCTTGCGTTCGCGAACTCCGGATGTCCCAAATACCTCTTTAGAATGGTACAAGTCCTCACGCTGAGCCCGACCGTCGACATAGTCGTTGTTGTCTTCCTGCGCATACATGGACGCCGCCTGAACCCGACGGTATCCACCAAAGTCCTTGCTTTCCTGCTCCTGTTCCAGTTCTTTCGGCGCGCCGCCGAAATTATCCCAGTCCCCCCAGCCTTCGCTCGCCAAAAGCACGTCCCCGCGCTTGGGCGCAGCCCAACCATTCTTCACCCCCTCTTCGTCAGATGTCCATTTCTCCTCGGTCTCTGACTTCTTTTCTTCATCATCACCAGACCAACGCTCGTCATCGGCCCAACGGCGCTTCTTGCGACTCTCCTCCGTGCTGCTCCACGGATCGTCGCTCCATTTCTCCAGTTCAAACTCGCCACGGACCTTCATTTCAGACGGGCGATTCGCCGATTGAACATGTAACTCGTCTAAGTCAATTGCCTGCGTTTTTCCCGATTGAAAATTTTCGCCCATGCGTCTTTCCTTCTTTGACCAAATTGCAAAAATCCGCTTATAACATATAGATCAGGCGTGCGATAAATTTCAACTGGCAATCTATCGTCTTTTGTTTTGTTTCCTGTTCTTTCGCGCCAGAACGTTCACTTTTTCGGCTTTTGCCACCCCGTTTATTTTGAATTTTAATCAGTGCCTCATCCATGCCCCTGCTGAAAATGCACCGTACCTGACTGCTTTTGGCCTTTTCATACTCACCCTCATTCTCGGTGAAATCATCCTTGCCATCGCCTGCTTCGCTTACGAACTCGCCGATCCG
>JAZODZ010000629.1:0-11437 GCA_045597285.1 Myxococcota bacterium | reverse complement strand
CTTTGCAGATTCGACATCGGCGGACGCCACTCGCTTGCATTCGATCACGATCGCCTGCGTTTTCCAGAGCGCGACGATGTCGGGACGGCCGTTGCCGAATTCAGTGTTGGATTTGATATCCGAGGTTTGCGTCTGGAGGAGGCCGTATAATGTCCCGTGATAGAATGCTTCCTTATAATCGAAACAGCTGATGCCGCGAGATAATGCGATATTGATTTCTTTTTCCGCCTGTTTGGCGTTGCCTGTGGAAAGCGCATCCATGAGCGGGCGAGCGTTGTAGCCACGGACGTAAATATCCTGCCACCAGTGTCTGGCTGCCGAACGCATGACGGAGCGGATTTCCTGATTCGGAATATCCACGCGGTACACTCTCTCATCATATTCATTCGTGCGTTTTTCGACGACCTTGAGATAACCCGTATATAATAGAAAACTCCATATAGAATCCGGATTTAACGAAAGATCGCGATAGGAGATATTCTCGTAGAGCGAAACCCAGATTTCTTCGCCCGACAGAATCTGAGACAGCATCTCGCGATTCTGCGGCTGATATTCCATGATTTCGTCGATGATGCTGTTTCCGCTCGTCTTGACCCAATACGATTGTATCGCATCCTCCCCGTAGCCGTTGACGAGGCCACGCACGGCATTCAACAGGCTCCACGGGTTGTAGACGTGGCGGCCGCTGTACTCGTAGCCGTCGTACCAGTGGCTAATCAATTCATACTGGTCATCGATTTCATAATAGTGGAGCATCTCACGGACTTCATCCTCGGTAAAGCCCCAGAATTCCTCGGGAATACGGCTCATGACCGTGATCACGCCGGGATTGTTCATGCCCGTAAAAATAGATTCTTTGGCAACACGCGTACACCCCGATATGATGCCATAAGCCAGGTTGCTGTTGGTCTTGAAACCGGCAGACATGAATTTGCCAAGAAGTTCCACGACCTGATCGTATAGTTTGAAATTGCCGTCCCTCATGCCCTTGATGGCCGCATTCTGAAGCGGGACGTCGTATTCGTCGAGCAAAATGACCGATTTCCGGCCTGTCACGTCAGCCAGCCAGGCACAAAGAGACAGTAAGGCATCCCATACGCTGGCTTTTGTGGCAGACAGACTGAGGTATTTGTCGAACAAAGTCCGATCAACCGGCGACAATTTTGGGCTGTTGAGCAGTCCACGCTGATCACGGCATGCCCACTTGACCGCGTTGGCAAGTCCAGCCTCATAATCTTCGAAGGTATCGCCCTTGACATCCTTGAGCGTGATGTAGATGACGGGATACTGCCCCAGGTGTTTCAATACATTCTCCCCGGCGTCCATCACCTTTAGCCCCTCGAAATAACGGCGGTTATCGACGGGCTTGCCTTCGTCATCGAGACGATACTCAAAAAACGTCTGGAGCGTGCGCAACATCAAGGTTTTGCCGAATCGACGTGGGCGCGTGAAAACGCAGATCCTTCTCCTCTCCTCTATCAGGTATGGAATAAACCCCGTCTTGTCCACATAATAAACGCCCTCATCCTTCACACCACGAAAGCTCTCCGGAATTTCTCCAAACGGTATTAATTTTCGTTCATGATTCATCACCATCTCCACCGCCATTCATCATCGCCCCGCCATTTCTTTTCAGAAACAGCAATCTTCTTGTCGCTCGCCATTTGCCCCATGTCAAGGCGATTTATGCGGAGCCGGCGACAACCTCCGGGGCGGCATCTGTCTGACAATGTCATCCGGATCCGCCCCGCGATTCACTGATGCCGGTGGCTGACACCAAGCAGTTCGCCGCGCGTATGAAATAGCGCGGCGAGCACGCCGTATGACAATAGGCGTGCCCAAAACAAGTCCTCTTTTCACAATTCGCGGCTTTAATGCTAAACTGCGGGACCGCGTTCTATGGCGTTGCCATACGAACGCGCCAGGCGGCTATTGCATACGCCGCCTGAACCCTTTTTCTGCCATCACGCCAAATATCAGTTTCATCATGTCCGATATCGTCTTTATCGCCGCAAACGCTCGGTTTTCCCACGTCGCCTTCGCACTCAAAACACTCCGGGCCAACCTGCCCCCGGCGCTTCACGATCGCTCCGAAATCCTCGAATTCACGATTCAGAACGATCCCGTCGAGGCGGCTTATGACATTCTTTCGCGCAAGCCCCGAATCATCGGCATCAGCGTCTATCTGTGGAGCATCACGTTTGCCCGTCAGCTCGTCGAAATCCTCAAACGCACGAACCCCGAAATCGCCATTTTTATCGGCGGCCCCGAAATCGCCGCGCCCGAATCGCGCCCAACCGACGCACTTTTCCAACTCGCCGATTACGTCATCGTCGGGGAAGGCGAGCAAGTCGTTGCGGCTTTATGCGCCAAATTGCTTGAGGTTAAGGATGCTGGGGAGCATCCGGAAGTTCTCAAGGCCATCGAATCCAGAATCATCCATGCGCCCAGAATCGACGTGAGCTCTCTCCGCCTGCCCTACGACGAATATACCGACGACGACATCGCCCATCGCATTCTTTACGTCGAGACCTCGCGCGGATGCCCGTATCGATGCGCGTTCTGCCTCAGCTCGCAGGACAAGCCACTGCGCTATTTTCCGCTCGACGCGCTCTTCGAGGCATTTGCAAAACTCATCTCCCGTGGCGCACGGTCCTTCAAGTTCCTCGATCGCACGCTCAATGCCTCGCTCAAACGTGCCCTGCAAATCCTCGACTTCTTCATGCCGTGGAAAGACCTGGTTTCACTGCATTTCGAAATGGTGCCGCACGAAATCCCCGATGCACTGCTCGAGGCGATGGCCAAATACCCACCGGGAGCCATTCAGATTGAGTTCGGCGTCCAGACGCTCACGCCGGACGTCGCCGACCGCATCCACCGCCAGCTCGATGCCGAACGCCTGCTCCAAAACCTCGCCATTATGCGCGAAAAGACCGGCGTCCATATCCATGCCGATCTCATCGCGGGGCTGCCCGGCGAGTCTTTTGAACAGTTTGCCGAAGGCTTCAGGCGGCTTTATCAGTCGGGCGTGCAGGAAATTCAGCTCGGCATTCTCAAACGCCTCAAATCGTCGCCGCTCGATCTCCAGGCCGAAGAATGGGGACTGATTTTCTCCGAGCTCCCGCCCTATGAAATTCTCCAGACGCCGACGATGTCGTTCAAGGAACTGACCGAATTCAAACGGTTTGCGAAGTTCTATGACACGCTTGTCAACAACGCGAATTTCCCGCTCACGATCCGCAGGCTTTGCGAACCCGATTTCTTCAACCGGTTCCATGCCCTGACGCAGTGGATTTATACGAGGACGATTTCGACGCAGGGCATTTCGCAGACGCGATGGGTCATCCTGCTGTTCGAATACATGACAAATGTCGCTGGAATTTCGCCGCAGGAAGCCGCCATCACGATCATTCAGGATTATCTGCGTAGCCGCAAAGAAGACATCCCGCCGGTGCTCAAGCCCTGGCTGCCCGAAGATTTCAGAATTTCCGAATGCAAACGCGCCTCGCACGGCAGTGCCGCACATATCCGACAGGAAAAACACCGGCTCATGGATTGATGTATGAACGCTACGATGATGAATATTGCGCTGATTTACGCGGACAGGCTCGAGTTCGAAAACCTTTATTCCCTCAGGGATGAACGCCTTGATTTGATCGAGGCCGCCATAAGACACCACGGGTTTAACGTGACCCGGATTGATCGAAAAAGCCTTCCCGATTCACTGGAGGAATTCGATCTCGTCGTCGCAGCCGGCGGGGACGGCACCCAGCTCGATGCCGCTGTGCGGCTTCAAACCAAGCCGCTATGCGCAGTTCGGCTTTTTCCAGAGAAGAGCGTCGGTTATCACTGCACAATCGATTACACCGGGATCGATGCGTTTATGAACGCGCTGAGCAATCATTCACATCGAACAATAAAAGTGCCGCGTCTCCAGGCCCTTCTCGACGGCACTCCCTTTGCCAAACCTGTCCTCAACGACATTCTCGTGGCGCATCCGTGCCCCGCACGTGCATCGAGATACGCCATTCAGTTCAACGGCGTTTCCGAAACGCACTGTTCGTCTGGTATATGGATCGCAACGCCGCCCGGATCGCATGGCGCGGCGCATTCCGCCGGTGCCATCCCAATCGACGACACCGAAGCCGAAATGGCAGTCTTTCAAGTCCGCGAACTGGCTTCCCCAAACGCCGCGCTCAAGTCGTGCCGGTTCATTCCCGACAAAGACGCGCTCGAAATCCAGTGTCTCGGCACGCCGCTCATGCTCTGGTTCGACGGCGGAATCCAGTCGGTACCTTTTATGAAGGGACAGACACTCACGTTTTCTTATCAGGCTTGTCCGCTGGCAAAATGGACTTTGTAAACGGCTGCCCCTTGCCCAGCTCGATAAGCGGCAGTTTGGTCAGTGCCGCAATGCGCCGCGCCAGCTGAAAACACGAGTATTTGTCAAAACAGCCTTCCACGACCGCATGGGGCGTGCCGTCAGTCTCTGCCAGATAAAGTGCAAAAGCATCGATCGAAACGCCCTTGCGATCCGGCCACGGGTAATCGATCAAACCAAACACGACGTGCGAAAACCGGCGTATATCATAGGGTTTGTATGCGCCATCCTCCTCGAGATAGACGACCTGGCGATAACCGACGGTCTGCCCAACTTCATCATACATCGGTTCCGGTGCAGGAATCCGAATGACGTTCTCGCGATATCGATACGTCTTTGACGATTTCCTGAAAAAAGTAATAAAGAAAAAAATGCTCAGCGCCAGAATGCCGTAATCAATGGCACTGAACCACCAGAACCCCGCGAGCGCAAGCCTGAACCCCTGAATAATGACGATGATGAGCATCAGCCAGGCAAAAAATCGCCACCGATCCCCTACCCGTTTGCGAACCTCAGCAATGCCTGTCCACTCGTTGTTTTTCTTTGCCAGTATGCATCTATCAAATAACATCTTTCAGCTCCTTCGGATACATACTGGCCGCTTTGCTATTCGGCAAGAAGTTCCGTTGATATGTCGGTCATTTCGAGCCGCCAGGTATCATCTTCGAGGACAAAGACGATTTCGCGTGCAATGCCACCGGAACTGACGGCGTAGAGAACTTTTCGTGTTTTGCTTTCCTTGTCAGAACGGTCCGCGAAGTCATCGCGGATGTCGTTCAGATCACGGATAAACACATCTCCCACCGGGTCAAATGACATGGACTCGCCATCGATCCATATCGTCTGGTTTTCAAAGACAGCTTTTGCGCCTTCGCCGTTGGAATGGGCTTCAAAATAGGCTTTCGTATTCGACGACATCCACTCCAAAGCCTTGTCCCAGTTGCTGCTGGCAATCGCCGCATAGCATTGAATTGCAGCGCGTTTGGCATCGAGAAAACGCCGGACGACATCTTCAGGATTCTCTTCCGGCTCGTCTGCCGCGACCCATTCGGATTCGGGAGGAGCATCGGGCAGTGTGTACATTTTGACGCAACCAGACGCTAAAATCATTGCAGCGGCTGGCAATAACAGAATGATGTTCCGTTTCAATCTAAAACTCTCTCGTTCATGGCCGCCTAAATCGACGGACTACCTCTTTTAATGACTTTGAACACTTAAAGTAAACTAAAAGAACAATTTTTGTAACCATTCAGCCTGAAAAGTGTACGCTGTCAATCTCTTATTATTCGTTTAACAGGCACGCCTATTGTCATACGGCGTGCCCGCCGCGCTATTACATACGCGCGGCGACATTTTTTTGTGTGCGACGTACACAAAAAAAGGCGCGTAAAACGCGCCTTCAAGAGATTCAGAAATATGTGTTAGAACTTAAACGTGTATTTAATGTCTGAAGCCGTGCCATCAGGCCAGCTGTATTTCTGAACGACGGTGAGAATGCATTTCTCGGTTGCGCTACCTGCAAAAGAACCACCGACAGCTTTGACACCCTTGGCCGAGTTGTTGGAAAGATTGAACTGAACTGTGAGGTTTCCGCCTTTTCCGCATTTCATGGCTTTGGCATTCGCATCTTTGAGAGCAGCGATGAGCTTGGCCTTGTCCGGGGCTTTTTTAACTTGAGGGGCAGGAGGTGCTGCTGTATCACTTCCGCCAGAACCGCCCGGTTTTCCGTCAGGTTTCTTTGTGTCTTTCTTATTTTTGGTATCAGTCGTTGGATCGGTCGCGCCATCGGCGAGAAGACGTTGTTTCTGCTCATTGAGTTTTTTAAGTTCTTCCTCGACAGCTTTCTGATCGGCTTCACGGCGTTTGCCTTCAGCCTGGGCTTCCTTAATCTGCTGCTCAAGGGCTTTGATCTTGGCATCGGCTTCTTCAGCTTCTTTCGCTTTTTCGGCGTCGATCTTGGCTTGTTCTTCCTGAGCAATTCTGGCCTTTTCGGCGCTTGAGTGCGAAATATACAGAATCGTACCGATTGCACCGCCAATGACGATAACAAAGGCAACGATGATAAGCGCGATATTACGCTTGCTTTTTTTGGTAACGACCTGGTTGAAAACCATGCTTTCCATCACAGGTTCATCTGCGAGAGAGTCGCTACTTCCCGAATTGCTCATGTTAGCAAGGGTGCTGAGATCGATGAGACCAGAGGCGTCGCCAGACGAGCTTGATGAACCGGTTGAGTTATCAGATGTACCTTTATCAAGTGCGGTCAGACTGTCGAGTGAGAACAAAACAGAGTTCTCATTTCTCGCCCCAAAAAGGCCCTCGCCATTGCCATCATCTTTATAGTCCATTTAATCCTCCGCAAAATCGGGTGGTAAAGCAATTAATTTACTTATGGAATCATAAGATTCCAATAACAGGCGTGCTTTAATACACCAATTGAGAAAATTTGTCTAAAAATAATTGTAACGCATTCCCGAGTAGTGTGAATCGTAACCTCGACGGGTTTACTCTGCCGCGTCGTTGAGGAGCGTACGCACGACAATGGGAAATCTGGCCGCCCAGCATTCCTCGGAATGCACACCGCCCTCATCGATGTAGAGGAAAACTTCATCATCGGTATAACCGAGCGTTTTCAGGTGTTTGTAAAAATCGGTGACGATGGACGCGTAATCCATATAGATTCCCTGAACAGTGATATGTTCGATCGAGCCCATGTCGAGGTAGATTTTTGTCCAGTCGGAGAGTTTGGAGTTCCAGTGGTCGAAGCATCGGAAGTCGGCCCACATGACGCTCGGTGAAACCGCACCGATTCTCCCGATGACGTCCGGGCGTTCCCTGCCACAAAAGAGCGCCATGAGACCTCCGAGAGACGAACCGATGAAGGCCGTATTCTTAGGACCGGTGAGCGTCCTGTAATGGGCATTCATCCAGGGGATGAAAAATTCTGTCAGGTTGTTGAGGAATTTTCTGCCTTTGGGATCGAAGACAGAGGCGGCAGGATACGGCCATGGCGTGTACTCTCCAAACCGATCGATTTCGTGATCGATGGCGCAGACGAGCCATTCTCGCTGGAGTTCTCCGGATTGCGCCATGCTGTCGAGCGTCCGGTTGACGCACCATGTTTCGAAACGTGCACTCCTGGGATGCGAAAAGACGTTCTGCCCATCCGTCATGTAAATGACGGGGTAGTGTTTGTCGGGGGAGGCATCGTAGGAATCCGGCGTGTAGATGCGGATGGTCCGTTTGAATTTGTCGAGCGGTGAATAAAAATCATCAAAGATTTCGATTTTTCCCATGGTTTGCCTTGTTCTGCGTGTGAGGTTTGTGGCTAAAAAGACGTTCCCCAAAACGTCCTTGTCGATAAAATGGACTCGGATAAGGTTGGACACTGGCATCGCGCTCAGATGTCCAGGACATTCCCACAGTCGCATATTTCAAGGGAATGGGGAAACATAATTTGATCGTGAGGAATTTGTTCAGGCTTCGTTTGATGGAAATATCTGCGCCGTAAAAAATTGTTTTAAGTCATAAACTTGAAAAAGAGCAAATATGTGGGTAATGTGGATACGGTTTTCTGTTCGTCTGGAACAGAGCTTATTCAATTTTGAGGAGTATCTGTAATGAACAAACGCAATTTAGTCGCATTATGTGCCATAGCTGCAGCAGCTTTGACCTTTTCTTCCTGCAACGAATCCGTAGAGTATAGCGCAACGGAGCCAACTTGCGGTAATGGTGAGATAGAAACAGGCGAAGTCTGTGATGTGACTGTTCCGGATGCAATGACATGCGCGGAATTTGATAATACGAAGGTCTGGTCAAGTGGTAAACCGGGATGCAGCAGTGAGTGCAAGCTCACACAGGGAAGCTGTACTGAAGTCGTGTCCAATACATGCGGCAATAGCATTATCGATGCGGGTGAGACCTGTGATGGCGCGAATTTTAACGGCAAGACGTGTAATGATTATGTTCCCAATACGATGGGAACACTGAGTTGCAGCAGCACGTGTAACGTCGTGACCACCGGCTGTACTCCCGTTGTCGACGAAAAATGCGGCAACGGCGTGAAGGATGAAGGCGAAGATTGCGATGCCAGCGTTGAAGGCGCTGCGGCCTATATGTGTGTGGATCATGATTCCACTAAATATTCGGGTGGCGTGATGGCCTGTAATGCCTGCAAATGGGACGCAAGCTCGTGTACTGAAATCGTCGTCGACGAAAAATGCGGCAACGGCGCTCTGGATGAAGGCGAAGATTGCGAGGAAGGTATTGAAATTACCGCGACCTGTTCGGATGTCAAAGGCGAAGGATACTGGATGGGTTCTCTGAGTTGCAGCAGTAGCTGTAAATTTGTCGACACGGGTTGTATTCCGACAACAGGACCTGACTGTGGCAACGGCTTTAAAGATGAAAATGAAGAATGCGATGAGAGCGCCGATGATTATGCGCCGATCAGCTGTGTGGAACATGATTCGAGCAAATATTCGGAAGGTAGCGTGAGCTGTAAAGGCTGTAAATGGGACGTGAGTGAATGCACTGAAATTACAGTTGATACATGCGGCAACGGCAAACTGGATGAAGGCGAAGATTGCGACGATACCGTTGAAGGTTATACAGCAACGAGCTGTGTGGAACACGATTCGAGCCTGTACTCGGCTGGCGATTTGAAATGCACCTCTTGTAAATGGGATACGAGTGAGTGCACTGAAATTACCGTGGATGACTGCGGTAACGGCAAACTGGATGAAGGCGAAGACTGCGATGATACCGTTGAAGGTTATACAGCGACGAGCTGTGTAGAACACGATTCGAGCCTGTACTCGGCTGGCGATTTGAGCTGCAATTCCTGTAAATGGGATACGAGTGCGTGCACTGAAATTACCGTGGATGAATATGATTATAATGTGGTATTAGATTGGGCGAAGAATACAACGTTTGCTAAAATTGCCGCCACTGATTTTATCGTTAATGATGCCAAGATTGCCAGTATATCTGGTTATGGTGCTATAAATGATAATACTACGGAAAATTATTATGATGGATTTAATGGCTCCACTGTAACATTTACTGGCAATAAAAAGTATAATTGTCATGTTCTAATTAAGGATATTGTTGGCGGTGTTAAGGAGTTTGCTTTTGATTATAGAAGATGGTTGCCGCAAAAAACAGATGGCGTTACAGAAGGCACTTCGACTATTCAGGTACTTGTGGACGGTGAAGTCGTAATGGATGATATTAAATTGGATAGTCCAAAATTGACTACAATTAAAGTTACAGTTGATAAAGAAGATGCCCAATCCATTAAGATTCAAGTCAAGGATCCACAGAAAACAAGGAGTATTCAGCGTGCTGTAGTTGGTAATTTCCGTTGGTCGAAAAAGTAATAATATGACACGGCATTTGACGTGTCAACATGGAAAGAATATAAAAAAAGCCGCATTATAAATGCGGCTTTGTCTTCCTTAAGACCTTCTTTACGGCTACAATTCGCTACAAAATCACTGTAATTGCACATTTTAACCTCTTTTCGAGGAAACGTTGCGGCATTTCGGCATTGAAAATGTCTTTGAGCGCCGAACGCTTTTCATCGATCGAGTTCCTGGAAAGCCAGGGAAAAAGTCGTTCTGTGCCTCGACATTAATAATCAATTTTACACGTTCTTTAGTTGACCGATCGTCCCGATTTCCGGATCGCCCTCGATATATTTCGTTTCAATATCGTTGACGTGACAATTCACAAACTCCGGCACACATTCCCGCAATATACAGGCAAGTATGAGTTTATCAACGAGAAGTTGCTTGCAGGCCCCGTGGGTTCAGATAGAATCCTGAAAAAATCCCTGTAGTCGACATCAACTACAGGGATTAAAAGTGTATATAATTTAATATATATTGTATAAAACAAATTACGTATTATGGACCAAGACCTGATTGCCGCGAATCTCACCACGGATCGCCTGACCATTGAGGAGAATCTGCGTGCCATTCAGCCTCTGAACCGACATCTGCGTACCGTTTATCATAGCCTGGCCATTGCCCATCATCAAACCGACGAATTCGCCTTTCGGAAGCTGCACCATCCCCTGCATCGGCTGAAGCATAACCTGGTTGTTGCCCATCATCTGACCGTTCATCATCTGGCCATTCACCATGAACTGATTCGCGCCCATCTGCTGAATCTGCATCATCTGGCCGTTGACCATGACCTGACCATTGCCCATGAGCTGCCCCATCATCTGGCCGTTCATGCCGTTCATCATGCCATTCATGTTCGACATACCGTTCATGCCGTTATTCATCATGCCGTTCATGCCGTTGTTCATCATGCCATTGTTCATGCCATTCATGCCGTTCATCATGCCGCCATTCGGGTTCTGAAGCATAACCTGGTTATTCGGCATTAACTGACCCGTCATCATCTGACCGTTGACCATGAACTGATTCATCGACATCTGCTGGATCTGCATCAGCTGACCGTTGACCATGACCTGGCCGTTACCCATGAGCTGGCCAATCATCTGGCCGTTCATGCCGTTGTTCATCATGCCGCCGTTCATGCCGTTGTTCGACAGCATGGCGAAATTAATCATCCCGTTCATGATCGCATTCTTGGGAACCTGCAGCTCAATGTTGTCAAATCTCTTTTTGCCCTTGAACATGACGCCGTTGACCATAAACTGCTCCGTCCCCATCTGCTGAATATTCATCATCTGGTTGTTGAGCATGAGCTGACCATTGGGCGTGAGTAGCCCCACCATCTCGACGTATTCGACTTCTTCTTTTTTCTCAGATTTCGAAGCATCCTCAGGCATTGAACAGCAACAGCAATTCTCGTTATTTTCGTCCATCTTCCAGTTCCTTTTTCAAGTGTGAATGACTTGGGATGATCCCCACGAAATCGGAAGATTATCTATATTTTTTGCGTTGTGAAAAGATAAAAAATCAGCCGTATGCGCCAACGGAGATAACCAAAACGCGCCGCATTGCGGCGCAATCGCCAGCGCCCCGTAGGGGCGCTTGATTTTAGCCGTGGGTCTAGCGCGTAGCGCGTAACCCACGG
>JAZODZ010000628.1:0-8450 GCA_045597285.1 Myxococcota bacterium | reverse complement strand
CTTTTGACTTCGTCTATAGTTATGGGAACTTCCATGACATAACCCAAATAGGATTTTTTATACCCATTGTAAACTTCGACAATATCGCCTGGTTTAAATCGAATTGTTTCCGGATTCCGCCCATTAAATTCATTAACATGGCCGCGAGAATCCAAGTAATTGCACTCTGCATCATATACACATTCGGACAATTCGCCCTGGATTTCTTGATATGGATCAACCCTTAACCTGTTTATAGGATCTTCACGAATATAAAAACAAAATAGATCATAATCCAAGTTTTCAATCACTTGACGCATGAGACCTTCTGCCCCTTCAAGCGAATCAGAATATCCATAATTTGCTTTATAGACTTCTCGCTCGAGATATCGACGTTCACTACCATTAGAATATCGTATGGCATGTAAACTAAAAATGCTGTTCATAAATGTTCCCCTTATTCATGTTGTTTTGTCGTTAAAGCACGATCGCCATTATTGTCTTTCGCATTGACGTCCGCACCCGCATCGATGAGTATGCGCCCTCGCCGCGCCCTCGCCGCGCCGATGCTTGACATCCGCACCCGCATCGATGAGTATTTTGGCCATATCGGCATCACAGCAAAGATGTAACGGTGTTTGGCCTTTATCATCCTTTGCATTGACATCCAAAAGTTTTATCAGTCTTAATCATGTACGAATCGCCTTAAGGTACTGCAATGACTTTTCTACCATCTGGAAGTTCTTCTTCAAATGCATCTTCATTGTAATGCAGAATCAATTCATTGAAAGTCATTTTCTTATCTTCAGAAGATAGCCATTCCCACGATTCCGATTTATTGCGTTCATCAGCTGTTATTTCATGTATTAATTTCTCATGGTGATGTGTCAGTAAATCGTCTTTGTGCTTGCTCATTGTCTGTCCCCTTATTGACTTCGCCTTTTCGATAGCAACATCGATAACCGTTGATGCCATCACCACTCTTATAGCACAATACTTCTGATAGGCACTCAGACAGCACCATGAAACAAATAAATTAGTTGTATGAATGCTTGACTTCTCCAAGTTCCAAACCTCTAAAGTTCAGCCGTGAACACCGGTGCGCAAGGGAACAGACTCGCTTGCCGCATCATCTGGCGTATGATACAATCTGGACGGGAGGCGTGTCGTCAGGAATGGAGTTTTTTGTCTCAAATCGGAGATATCTTTGGCCATTTTTTTATTTGGCTATATTCCTATTGTTCACCGCCCAGACGCTCCCCGATGAGGTGGGTGACGATCCGTACACGATGTGCAAGCTGGACAGCCAGCAGTTTACAGTCCGGTTCCCTTGCAACGTCGAAAGCTACGCGCATCGCACGTTGGATTATGCCGAATATGTATATCCCATTCTTTCCGAAAAGCTGAATTCCAAAAAGGAACACATTACCATCCAGCTGGTGGAACACGTTGATACCCGCGACAATTACGATTCATCCAGTGACGGCTCCGACTATATTCTGCTGTATTTGTGGCCTTCCGAGGGAATTGCGGAAATGTCTTATCACGGTGACTGGCTGGAGGAATCTGTCGCGCACCATATCGCACGATTGCTCATTCAGCAGACATCCGTCGATTTCGTCCATTCCTTTAACAATCTCCTGCTTCCGATGTGGTATCTGGACGGGCTTTCCAGTCTGTACGAGCATCCGGAAACCCCCGGTATATATGTGAAACACGGCGTGACCAAATCCGTGATTCGCAGCGCCGCCAGACACGGAACCCTTTCCGATTTGTATTCCCTGATGACAGGCGAAAATACATGGATGGGAAAGGATACAGGGCGTCTGTATGGCATGGCATTCCTGGACAGCATCGCCCAAAAATATGGCATCGAGAGCCTGACGCGCTGGAATGTCGCGAATGTTTCGACTTTCTCGTCGATCGGGACAGTCGCCGAGGATGTTTACGGCAAGGATTGGAGTGAACTGTACGAGGAATGGGTAACGCATCTGGAAACGGTTATTGAGGATAAGGAAATTAAAGAGCCCCATCGTCTGACGCGCCCCTGGCAGCACGAGTATCCGCAGATCGTTCCAGGAAGACATGCTATTAGCTATGTCCGCGAGAACGGGGCCGAACCGCGTGGCATCGTTCTGCATGATTTGGACACGTCCGAAGAGGAAACGATTATCCTGTGCAAAGGGCAGTGCGAACATCACTGGAGCGAGGATGGGGCGACACTTTATTTTACATCGAGCGTAAATAATGTGCATTTTGTAGAGGAAACGCTGTTTGAACTGAAGTACGGTTCGACGACTCCGCTGAAGGTTCCAATACCCGGGCATGTGCGCAGTTTTACCGTCGATGAGGGACGGATCGTTGCCGTGATCCAGAACGGGGATGCGCCGCAGATTTACCGGTATGACCCGGGAAACGAAGACGATGAACCGCTGGAACTCGTCTATACCGCGCCGCAGTTCAGCCTCGTCGAGGGGATTGCGTTCGTCGCTCAGGACAAGTGGGTGGCCTCCTTCTATGATCCCAAAAAGAAACGCTTTGACCTCGCGCTGCTGACCGACCGTTACAGTACGATCGATATCTTTCCCCTGACGGATGACAGCGTAACCGAGCGGTATCCGTTTGTGATGCAAGACGGGCGCATCGGATATGTGACCGATGTGAATGGTCACTACCAGCTTCATGCCGTCTCGCTCGACGGCACCAGCGAGTTATTGCATACGCATGATACGGCATTGCTTCAGCCGACGCAGGATGCCGACGGAACCATCTACTATGCGGATGTCGATTACGACGGCGTGGCGATTGCCGAACTCGCGTGGGAAGAACTCGATCCGCAACCCGTCTCGGATACAACGGATTCGTCGGATGACATCGTCATTCCCGTCGTCGAGGCCGAGTCCGGCAAACTCGGAATGGACTGGTCGGCTTTCATTCCATCCATCGCTTACCCATGCGTTGGCATGACCGCGGATTCCGGATGGTTCCTGGGATTCGGATTCGCGAACAAAGACAACCTCCATCATCATACCTATTCGGGATTTTTTGACTGGTTCTTTAAGCGCGATTCCTTTGATTTGAACCTGACATATCGGTGGCATCAATACAATTGGTGGCTTGAAGCAAGTACCGGTGTTGACCAGAAATCCAGGACGATCGATTTCGGGAACGGGAAAGATTATTACTATCCCTATATGAGTTATTTTGCCTATCTTTCCACAGGAACCTCGTGGCATTTTCCCAATATCGATATCGAACTGTCATTCAAGCTGTTGATGGAGTACACCAAAACCCACGATCATTCGCTGAATGAATTATATCGCCAGTGGTTTACCTCTGAACCCACGGATGAAGCCGAAACCGTGAATCAGATGTGGTCCAATGCAATCATTATAGAACTGACGTTGAGCCATTATTATAGCATTCCCCAGTCGATTCCCGGAAAAACAGGATATGAGGTTCAATTCATATCCCGCGTGGAACCGCCGTTTTTTTTGAATGAGTATTATACGGTTATCAACAGTGTGCATTTATTCTTTTCGTGGCCGATGCCCTGGCGTTATGAAGATGTATTCGCACTCTCGCTGGATTATGGATTCGCAAAATCGGGAAATATATATCGTTATCCGCTTGAGGTCGATTCGGGATCCGGATTCGATTTTAACTGGTTCGGTCTGAACAAACTCGTCACTTTTCACGGGATCCGCGAGGGGCATCTCGTCGCCAACAACCATTTGATACACGCGCAGATGAGTTACAAATTGCCCGTTTATGTATGGTATAAGAACCATTTAAAAATTCCATTTAGCTTGCGAAGAGTGGGGCTTGGGCTTTTAGGAGACTGGGTAGCAAAGGGCAATAGAATGGAAGAGGTGGATCTCAAAAAATCGGCGTTCGGCGTGGGCGTGGAACTCTATCTGGATACAATGCTCTGGTATAACTATGCGGCGCGTATCGGGCTTGGATATGAACGCGGTTTTGGCGATTATAGTGATAATTCCTATTATATTTTCGTGAGTTTCTGAAAAATTAACAATCGATATCCGCCACTTTCAACAGTTGGCAAATTCATTCCTGGAGTTTTCGTGGGCGAACCGCCCGCGTTTCCAGGAAAGATGATTTGTTCGGAGTTTTCTTAACTCTCCATGTAATCCAAATACATATATTGCATATCCTCGGGAGTATCGACATACTCGTTGCCATGACACGTTCCCGTCATGATATGACGCCCGTCGCGGAACGCCAGTAACGTCGTAAACGTCACAGGCAACCACAAACGATTGTCCAGAGGAACCGTCGCAAATAATGCCGTATTCATCTCCTGGCGGACATATAGAGAGTCTTTATAATTCGTGTGAATATAAAAGATTTCGCCGTCATAAATGATGAGATTCAGTTTGTTATGATATGAAATATCACAAATAATCTCATCCACGAGTTTGAACCGGTCTTCCGCCGTCAGACTGCGCCCCTGAATCACGCGAGCCGCGTTCATACGGTCCACGATATAACATAATATTCGCTCGCTATCGGTCATTCCATCCTGCTCGTGAATATATGCTTCCAACCTGGGACTATTGAATATCGTGCCGTTGTGCATCAATGTCCATGCGCGATCCTCGCAATCATGCATGACAAACGGATGGCAATTCTCATATACGATATTACCGCGTGTGGCTTTACGGATATGCGCAAACAAATTCCGGACGTTGCCAATCGCGCTGAGGCGACACTTTAAATAATTGCTGTCGATGGCGCGAATCGGTTCCTTCTCGAGGCACACGTAGTTCCCGTCAAATATCGCCAGTCCCCACCCGTTCGGATTGATTTCGCTGCGCGAATAGAACGTTTTGAGAATCTCTTTTGGCTGAAGAAGTATCGCACTGGATATACAAAATAGCTCACACATAGTCATTCTTCGAGTAATGCCTTTTGCGTCTGTTTTGCCAGATAAAGGCCCTGTTCAACGAACTGATACGCAAACTGCTTGCGAATCATCCACGCATAGCGAGTGTCCGGATCGATGAATTTCATTTCCTCAAATCGAAGGACATCCTGGATTTCTTCGGGAAAGTCGCGATAAAACTCCTTCAACTGGCCGATGACTTCCAAACCCGCATCGGCCACGGAACAGACGCGCCCTGTCGGAGAAACAATTTTTACCGTTTTTAGGTCGTAATGCGCCGCATTCTTAAAATTTTCCACCGCCTGCACCTGATCGCGCATCGTAAATTCTCCGCTCTCGGTACATGCCAGCCAGACCAGGAGCAGATGCGCAAACCGAAGATCTTTCACGTTCAGCCCAGACCGCTCGAACGGATTCAAATCGATCATGCGCAGTTCGATGTGATCGACGCCCTCGTTAAAGAGCGTGACCAAACGGTTTAAACCGCGTGGTTTCAGGCGGATCGGATAGTACAGTTCCGTCGGTGCGGCCAACAGCTCGTCCTGTACATAGCGAAGAATGCTGTCCGAATACGCCTGAATGCTCTCATACTTCAACACCGGCGTAAAATAGTTCCAATATCCTAGCTCGCTACAGCGCGTGCTTGCCATGCCGTTAAACGTCGTATGTCCCATCCGCGCTTTTTCGACATAACTCGAATCCATCAGGGGGCTCGCCGCCGTGATCGCCGTCATAATCCAGCCGTATGCTGCGGCCTGTTTGGCCAGCGTCAGATACAGGGAATCCTTGTATTTGCGAAAATCTGAAAAGTTGCTCGCTTCAAATCCTGCCGCCAGGAGTTCATCCGAAAACGAAAAATTGATATGAATGCCGCACAGAACCATTTTATAACGGCCATATCGATTCGACAAATACTCGCGATAATCCGTTTTGGAAGAAAATCCGCCCGTAAACTGCGCAACGGGAATATCCTCCTCGTTGCGGATATATGCAGGGTTCGAAAATGGCCACAGTATCTCGGGTTCCGGCATGGACACGAGCTTTTTCTGGATTTCCTTCGTGTACTGCAACAAATACGAAATCGCTTCCTCAGGCGATTTCGCCACCGGCGTATTGATTTCTGTCTGGTTTTCACAAAAATCCCGGACGATATGTTTATTGTCCGGAAACGGATTCGGCGTATGTGCCATAAATCCCGTCGGCGTCAGGCGAAGACTTTCCTTTTCGAGGCCAAAATTCCCCGTCAGCAGAAGGCTCCGGACCTTTTCATTATCAATTGGAAATATCGCGCCTACGTCCATATCGTACCTTCGAGGAGCCACGGCATAAAGTACCGTATCTGTTTGCGCCACCAGGGCCAGTCGTGATTGACGTCATAGCCCCAGAAATCTACCCACGTGTGAATTCCTTTTTCTTCAAAGATTTCCTTGAGCCGTCCGCCTGTACGGATTGCCTCGTTTTCCCAGGCTCCCTGCCCGCAGCAAATCGCCGAACGACGGTGATTGTACATATCGATGTAATAATGATCGTTCGGCAGATTCGCGAGAAAATGCACCGGAGAATTATTATATAAAGTATCGTTGCACCAGCCATCCCAGAACCGCGTGGCATCATAACATCCCGAACACGCCAGCATCCCGCTGAACAAATCCGGACGTCGATAGAACATGATCACGGCATGCGACGCACCGAGACTGAATCCCGTGATAATCGGAAGGGCATTTCCCCCGTTCACGCTGCGAATAAAGGGAACCGCTTCCTCGGCGAGGTAATGGAAATAGCGTTCCTGCATCCATGCACGCCAGCCCTTGTCGCCATCCTTGTCCGACCAACTCTCGCGATCGACCGTATCGACGCCGAATAACTGGATTCTCCCTTGTTCGATAAAATCGCCCAGCGTGTCCTGCATCTGGAAACTCTCCCAGTTGTCACACATCCCATCCTGGCAGGGCACTGCTATGACGGGAACGCCGCCGTGCCCGTGTACCAACACGTTCATATCTCGTTCCAGCCATCCACTGTAATGTCTCATCCAGTCCCGTCTCATGCGTCTCTCCTCTTTAAAATATCCCGTACTTGTGCATTTCGCTCTTCGAGTGTTTCCGCACGCATCAGGTAGGCGTGATTGCCCATCTCATCCGCTAATGCCGGATCCACATCCATTTCCTCAATAATACAATGCCCCCAGCGTTCCCGGATTTCATCCAGACCCTTCGCGTAATCTATCGAATTCTTCCTTCCGATATGCGTAATATAATGCTTGAATTCGCTGTTCATAAAGCATTTGTCATAGATCAGGCTGTCCGCCCAAATCGTATAAACGTCGGTATCGTAGGCAAAATTCATCTTGTCGGGTATCCGGCCACCCGGGGCACGCATATTCACTTCAAGCCCCACGATGTCGCCTTTTTTGCCCAGTCCCGCCTTGTCGCTGTCCAGCCTGAAGAACTCAAAGTGGAAAAACAGATTGCGTGCATTATATTGTTTTAACGTGGCTTCGCCCACACGTCGCAAATCCGCCGCGGGTTCCTGGCAATAACTCACCACGTCCTTGTCCTGGTTCACGGCGTCCATCAGGCTGACCGGCAGACACTGGCTCGCGACGAACAAAATCTCCCCACGGCTGTTCGTAATCCCGTCGAACGTTTCGACGTGCCCCGGTACGCATTCTTCCTCAATGAATTCCACGTCGTCAGGTTTCGACGCCCAAAAGCGCGCCAATTCATCCGCATCGTGAATCTTATAGGTACTCGTTGCCCCGACGCCCTTGTCCGGCTTCACGATCACCGGATAACCGACGTTCGCGGCAAACGTTCGAGCTTCTTCAATCGTTTTGGGCAAAATCCATCGCGCCGCCGGCACGCCCGCCTTGCGGTATCCTTCCTTCATGCGCGATTTCCGGTTCATTCCGGCCAAATCCGCAGTATGCGGTCCCGTCGGAATGTTGAAATCCGTGCGAATCCGGGCTTCCAGTTCAAGCCAGTACTCGTTCTGGCTGTTGACGTAATCTATTCGGCCGTAGCGATAGATATATTCCGCAACGATGCGGTACACCGCTTCGTAATCGTGCAGGCTAGACACCGCCCGATAATCTGTCAGCGCATTCTGACATCGTTCCCCGAGCCCGTCCCAGCCACAGTCGCCGATGCCTAGCACGGTAACCCCGCGTGTCTTCAAACGATCACAAAACTGATAAAAATGCTTCGGAAAATGCGGCGATATAAAGAGAACATTCATCCCGGGTTCCTCCCAACTGTTTCAAATACGCTTGTAGCCTTGGCTTGGCCACATCTGTACTCGATTATACCACACACACCTACACTTGCAAATCACAAATATCCGTCGTTTCACACGATAACAGGCAGGAAGCAGAAAACAGGAGTGCGCAAGATTTATAGTCCTTCTGGGCTAAAGGGCATTGTATTGAAAATGTTTGCATCGTGACGGGGTGTACGACTGGTTTCAGACCTGCAGCTGATGAAAAATCCTGCGTATCCGACTGCACCAGCTCGCAGTATTATGACAGTGCTACTGGGGCTTGTGCCAACAGCAATATGGATAATTG
>JAZODZ010000627.1:0-8844 GCA_045597285.1 Myxococcota bacterium | reverse complement strand
CTTGGCCCCCGATTTCATCTTCGTCGCGGGATCGTGGCGATCGACAGATGCCGAGGTGACGAGCTTGAGCCCCGCTTTTTCAGCCGCCTGAATCGTCGGTTTTGCTACGCGTAACGTCTTTCCGGCCTGCATACCCTCGCCAACGACAACGGCGAGATGTCCGCCTTTGACGAGAGCACGTGCACTTGCCGCTATCCATTTGTCCGTGTCTTTGAGCCATGATTCATAGGCGGCTCGCACTTGTTTGAACGAGCGCCTGGAACCGATTTCGCTCGAAGAATCCATCTGCAGATCGAACCAGGCCGAACGCAGTTGCTGCAAAAGCAGATAGTCGTAGGTGCCGGGGTAGGGGGGCGATGTAATGATGGTATCGACTTTGTCAAATCCGGGCGTCCGGGCATCGGCCTGGGTGATTCTCGCGGCCGGAGTTCCGGGCGGCACGAGCGTCTGAAGTTCGGCGAGCTGTTCCGTGTATTCTTTGGCTTTTTCGCGGAATGCCTTTAATACCGCGCCGTTCTTGCGAGGAATGTACACGACCTTGTTCGACGTATCCGAAGCACGGAGGCTGTATTTGACGACGAGGCTCGAAAATATAGCCTGATAAAGCGGCTTGAGTTCGCTCGTGTGGTTGCGGATTTCGTTGTGGAGACACGCCAGTTCATTGAAGCAGTTCGGTTTGTACCAGTCCTTGTATTTGAGAATGGCCGGATGAAGATAGACGTGGCGGTTTTCTTCGATTGCCTGTGCGGCTTTTTCGTAGATATCTTTGAGCTCGACGCTCATGCGGGAAAGCTGTTCAGGCGAGAGGAGTGCGGTTCTGGACATGGCAACCAGGATCGCAATCGGATTGAGGTCTGAACCGAACACTTCGCGGCCGGAAATCAGTCCCTCGACGAGAATCGTACCGCCACCGCAGAACGGATCGGCGAGTGTTTTTCCTGGCAGTGCTTCGAGAAGCTGGCGAGCTGCTTCCGGATGAAGCCGTGCCGGGTACGAGTGAAATCCCTGTGTTGCTCGCTTGAAATCACCGCTTGCACGAAGGGCAGTCACGCATTTCTTGCCGAGTTCCATATCGCCTTCGATGTGGGCGTGTCCAGCTTCGACCTGGCCGCTCATTCGCTTTTTGTTCGTACCGAAGTTCACGTTTTTCGGGAGGCCGGCAAGATCCTTCACATCCCCGCGTGGTACGAGGTCTTCCAGTTTTTTCGACATAAATGATCCTTTAAACTCTAACGCCAAGCTCATATTGCGCGACTTCACACGGTATTTTCCCGTTGAACGTCGATATGCGCTTCGAGGGTTTGAGATGCATATTCTTTTTGAGGAGTTCAGCCGTCGAGATGATCGTCAGGGATGAGTCGCTGAACGTTCGCACGAGACGGCCGAGCTGGTAGTAAAATTCTGGCAAATCGAGGTCATCGACGGTGATTCGTTCGCCGTAAGGCGGATTCGTGACGAGAATGGCAGAATGGACTGGCTTCATTCGCAGGATGTCGCCTTTGGTAAAGTGAATGAGGTCAGAGACACCGGCTGTCATGGCATTGTTCTGCGCGATGTCGAGTGCGGACTCATCGATATCCATCGCCCGGATTTCGACGCGGATATCCTTGCGGGCAATGCGGGACGCCTCCTTGGCTTCCTCTCTCATGCGTCTCCATGACGCAGCTTTTTCGTGGAAGAAGGGAAGCTTTTCGAATGCGAAATGCCGCTGAATGCCGGGGGCTGTATTCGTGGCGAGCAATGCTGCCTCGATGGCGAACGTCCCGGAACCGCACATCGGGTCGATAAAAATGCCTTCGTTTCCCGTCCATGGGCTCATCGCGATCATGGAAGCCGCGAGCGTTTCGCGAATAGGAGCCTGTATCTGACGTCGGCGGTATCCGCGCATGTTCAACGGGTCGCCCTGGAGCTCGACAAAGACGCGTGCTTTTCTCTGAACTACTTGCAAACCAAGGACGAGATCGGGGCGCTCGGTATCGATCGAAGCCCTTTGTCCCCAGGCATCGCGCATGTGATCGACGAGACCGTCTTTGAGTTTGAGCGACAAAAACACGCTGTTCGTGAATTTTTTGTCGTTCACGTGGGCGTGGATGCAGAACGTGCCACTTGGAGAAAACCACGGATCGAGTGGAATCTTGCGTCCGAGTTCGTAAACATCGTTCTCGTTCTGGACGTAATCTTCGGCAACGATAATCTCGATTTTGTTTGCCAGACGCGACCACAGGCACAATCGCATGGCCTGTTCAAAAGAACCGGAAAAGCTGACGCCGCCGTCGGCCGATGTGGTTTCGGGGATTCCGAGAAGCCCGATTTCAGACGCGAGGAAAGATTCGAATCCACGGGCGCAAGTGGCAAAGCATCGATAATTCATTATGATTTCTCAGTGTGGCGAGTCATAAAAAAAGCAACTGCAACGATGCAGCTGCTTTTTAGTGTTTTCTTATTGTTGTGGATATAGAAATGAGAGTGTGCTTGCTGGCCTCACCATCCTGCCCCCCTCTCCATTAGAGAGGGGGAATCTCATTAATAATGGCTTATTGCATGATGATAATGACGCAAAGACCCGAGGCCACGATGATGAGGAGGATGATGAGAATAATCCAAAGCCAGGTATTGTCACTGCCTTCTTCGGGTTGTTGGATCTCGACATAACCAGGGGTTCCCGGAATGTTGGGAAGACCGGAAACTGCGGGAAGTCCGGCACGTCCTCCGGCAGGAGCGGCATCGGTAGTGATTCCCATGTTCTGGTTTCCAGCGTAGACTTCGCTGTTTGTCTCGGGAACGGCTTTGACCGCTTCTTCTTTGGCCTTGAGGATATCGTTGAAATTGGCGAGGTCGATAGCGCTCGTTTTGTCGCTGTCGGACTCGACGACGCCTTCGCCGGTGGTCAGGTAATGTCGGAGGTCATCGGCAAATTCGGAAGCGTTGTGCTGACGGCGAGTGGGGTCGGCATGGAGTGCGCGAGCAATGACAGTCCAGAGCTGGTAAGGGATATTGGGAGGCGGGATGATGGCTTCATCGACCTGCTCGGTTCTAACCTTGAGGAACTGAAGAAGCGCCTTGGCAAACTCAGCTTGCGGGGCATTGGGAGGCGGACTGAAGACGAATAATTTTTTGCCGACGAGCATTTCATAGAAGATAAGCCCGAGGCTGTAGACGTCGGTCCAGGTATCCGTTTTTGACTGAGATTCATCGGCGAGTGAAGGATCGGAGAACTGTTCCGGCGCCATATATTCGGGCGTACCGGCGAGCACGCCTTTGTCGAGGTTCTCGGCGAAATCCTTACCCTCCATAATATCTTCGCTTTCGAACAGCTTGCAGAGTCCCTGGGCGTCTTTGATGAGGCCGAGGTCCATGAGCTTGACCTGATGGCTTCGCGTAAGCATGATGTTGTCAGGCTTGACATCGCGGTGGACGACGCCGAGCTGATGGAGGCCGCCGAAGGCGTCGCAGAGCTGAAGAATGATGTCACAGCATTCACCAACCGGCCATATTTTGCGCCGTTTTAACGCATCTTTAAGGGTAATGCCGTCGACGTACTCCATGATCAAGTACGGGAAACCTTCTGGGGTCGTGCCATCTGCGTAGTACTTGACCAGGTAGTCGTTCGGGGGAAGTTCGCGGAGAACTTTGATTTCGCGGACAAACCTGGTTCGCGCATCGGCCACCAGGTTGTACTGAATCTTAACTGCACAGTTCTGCCCATTTGGAGATCTTGCACAATAAACATACGCAAACGCGCCTGCTCCGACAAAACGCTCTATATAGTATCCACCTGTAAGCGTTTTACCTACATAATACTGTTTATCGAGTCCCATATCGCTTTTCTATCGCGTTAATAAAAACAGTGAGCCGCCACTATGCACCCACACACCTTCTATTTTCCAATAAATTGTCTTTTTTAGCAAGTTTTTAGTAACTCTATTGGTAACTGTTCGTCACAGTTCAGACTCTTATGGCGTTTGTTAAGTCCGTAGTCTTGTCGAAACGAAGCAATAGGCAGGAGGCAATAGGCAGGAGTAGATCGCATGATACAAATGCCTTGTTTTTCAGTAAATTCCTCTGGCCTCGTGGGGAAAATGCGTTGAGAAAGACATTAGTTTTGCAGGGGAGACGCCTGCGTCCCCAGATCGCTCGCCGTATGCCAATAGGCGAGCGACAATAAGGACAGCCGCGCGTATGCAATAGCGCGGCCGCTCGCCGTATGCCAATAGGCGAGCGAAAACCAAAAAGACAAAGATAAAACAAGTGCATAACGCAATGCGTTAAAACGTAGATTTTATGCGGGTTTTCTGCATTGTCACGCAGGTTTTTAATTGCTATAAGACGCCGGATTTTTTCGGGAAAAAGGATCTGAGCATCCGTCCCATTTTTGGAAGGAGCAGTCAATTGAAACTGAAATCCATTATTTTAGCCGCGATTCTGACCGTTATGACGGGTTGTTCCGTGCAGAAAATGGCAGGCGAAGGCTTGATAGAGTTTACGCATGACCAGGCGATTCCGTACCTGATGGCGCAAGGCGACCTCGAAGCCGCGTGCAGCATGGGAGAAAGCATGGGGCCGGTCGTGGCATCGTTTACAAGGGTCGGGCTCGATCCGTCCAATATCGGCGTGGCGACGAATATGGCCGCCGGCATGTGCGCAGAATTTGACCAGCGCCGGGCCGAGCTCGACCGCGTTCGTGCCCTGTACGAGACCAGGACGAATGCAGCACAGGACGCGATGATCCGCGAAAAACAAGGGCATCGGCTTGCCGCGATGCGGATGATTCGCGGATACGACGATGCCATGAAGACGTTCGGCGATCTCAGCACGGAATGCCGCAAGTATGACAACAAGACGGACGAACTGCTGTCGTTGCTGGGTCTGGCGAGCGGTGCACTTGCAATTCTGCACGACTTCAACAGCGAAAAGTCGGTGGGAATTTCGCTCGATGTGCCCGGGATTATCGAAAAGTCGGCGAAATGCTTTGACGACAAAGAATGGTGGGGGATGCCGTCGGCGCTCCGCGCCTCGATTTGGCTGAGCATTCCCGGCGCAGGGCCTGAAGGCGTCGATCCCGTCGAAACCTTGCAGAAAGCCGCCAAGATGGGTGACGAACAGGGCGTCCAGCTCGCCCGTGCCATGCTCGTCATGATGGCCAACACGATTGGCAATTACGAAGTCATGTGCAAGGCCATAGCGGAACTTCCGGCCGCCGAGACGTTCAATCACGATTACGACATGCTCAACGCTTATGCCGTCGGGATGATTACCCATCAGGCCGATGTCGCCTGGACAAAAGAAAAAGGCTATCGGGCACCATTCATGCAACCGTCCTGTCCCGACGTGGCTGCCGGGGCTTCGAAGATGAACGATGCCGAGGTCGACGACATCCTCGGAGACCTGTTCGATGATGAGGAATCGACAGAAAACACCGAGGCACCGGCGGAAGATAATTCGCAGACGGCGGAATAACGCCAATAATAAGCGCGTTACGCCGATCGGCCGGAAAAGTTCAACGATTAAAGTTCAGACCCAATCATTTTTGGATAAGGGAGACTCCAATGAAGAAACACTTTATCTCTTTTTGCCTGTTTGCGCTTGCCGCAGTTTGTTTTGCACAGAATGCGATGGCCGGTGAGCCACGGACGCTTTGCGTTTATGATCCGTCGGGTGCCAACGGCGATGCATTTGCAACGATGAAGGATTATCAGGTTGCGGCGTCTGCGTGGGGCATCGATTTCACACTGAAGCCTTATACGAACGAAAAGACTGCGGCGGATGATTTCAAGGCGGACAAATGCGATGCCGCGTTCCTGACCGGCGTTCGTGCCCGCGGGTTTACGAAATTTGCGGCGACTGTCGAGGCACTGGGAGCCACGCCGAGCTACGAACTGCTCGGCCAGGCCATTAAATTGATGGCAGAACCAAAGCTCGCGCCTAAAATGAAGACCGGCGATTACGAAACCGCAATGGTCATGCCGATGGGTGCCGTGTACATCATGGTTCGCGACAAATCGTGGAATTCCATCGAATCGATGGCGGGAAAACGCATTGCCACGATCGGTTTCGATCAGGCGGCGACCTATATGGTGAAGCTCGCGGGCGCCTCGATGGTTTCTGCCGATATCTCCACGTTCGGCGGGATTTTTAACAACGGTGCCGCAGATATCTGCTATTCGCCAGCAACCGCATTCAAACCGCTCGAACTCGAGAAAGGCGTCAAGGAAAAAGGCGGCATTATCCGTTATCCAATTGCCCAGCTGACTGGACAGGTTCTCATCCACTCGGCCAAGTTCACGGACGAATTCGCCCAGGCTTCGCGTAAATACGGTGCCGATAACTATTCGAAGATTCTCAAACTTTCGACAAAGGCCGATGCTTCGATTCCTTCCAAATACTGGATCGAGGTCGACAAGGAAGCCAAGAATAAATACGACGCACTGTTCCAGGATGTCCGCGTCAAACTTCGCGACGACGAGAAAGTTTATGACAAGGACACGCTGAGCCTGATGCGCCGTCTGCGCTGCAAGGAGGACAATACGCGTCCAGAGTGCGCACAAAAGCGTGAATAATTGCTACGATTTGATTTTGATGCCGCTGTTCCGCATGGATACAGCGGCTTTTGCTGTTTTTAATCCTGTTTGTCGATTGGCAAACCACCAACTCTTTTTGAAATGTAAATGACACAGAAAAAACTCACCACCATTATTACAACGGTGCCGCTGACGATTCTGCTTGTTGTCATCGTGTTTTGTTCGGTTGTCGGCAATATCCACAGCAAATTGCTCGGCGTTGCGGAATCGAACTGGGAAGGGTATTCGGAGCTTCGCGCTGAACCCGAGCGTCCGACATGCGATGTGGAACAGGCAGCGGCACCCGCTGAAGAAAAGCCCGCGGAAACGGCGGCCGCAGAAGAGGAGGACGATTTTCTCGATGATTTGCTAGGCGAGGAAGAGACAGTCTCCGAAGAAGCACTGGCGGCGGCGAAAGCCGAATGCCAGGAAAAAATAGCGGCCTACGAAGTCATCGTGGAACGACGAAACGACACCGGCCTTAGGATTTACACGGCCATCGAACAGGGCGTCGGCAAAATTGCGACCGATTCCGTCAAGATCAAGGCACATTTTCTCATTCTCGTTTTCTTATTTTGTGCGCTTGCCGCCACACTGAACCGACAGCATCTCGGTCTTAGAACGCCGCGGACGCGCCGGACGGATCGCGTCAGCCAGTTTGCGCAGTTCATCGGTAATCTCGGCGTGCTCGCCTCGTTTGCCGTCTATTATTATCAGGATTTGACAAGCGGGGTCGAAATCGTCTCGAAACTCCCAATCCTCTGGATGATTTGTTTCGGCCTCATGGCGCTCGGCAATTTATGGCTCTTCATAAAACCGCTTGAGAATCCGGAACCCGATGAGAAAGGCAATATCCCGAACAACTCGTGGGGGGCGGCATTCCTCGGCATACCGCTATATGCCTATATGGCGTGGATATGCCTGATATATTTCATGATCGTCGAGCTGCATCCCGCAGGCGTCGCGATTTATCTGAACAAGATGACCGAGAATGCCGACCTCTATACGAACGTCGCGCTCTACGTCTTTTGCGGCATGATGCTGAAGAACACGTCGATAGCGGACAAATTCCTCGCGCTCATCCGTCCCTGGAATCTTTCGCCCGAACTGCTCGTGTTCGTGATCGTACTCGGGTCGGCGATTCCGACGGCCTATTCCGGGGCGTCCGGCATCTTCGTTATTGCGGCTGGTGCCATCATTTATCGCGAGTTTAAGAAATCGGGAATGCGCGATTCGCTTGCACTCGCGGGTACGGCGATGAGCGGATCGATGGGTATCGTTCTGAGCCCGTGCTTGCTCGTCGTGATCATCGCGGCACTGAACAAGGATGTCGCGACGGCTGATCTCTATGGGGCCGGTCTGAAAGTGCTGGGCGTGAACATCGCCGTCCTCGGTTTGGTGCTGTTTGCCACGGCGCGTGACAAACTTCATTGCGAGAACCCGATCGTGGCATTCCCGGCCATGCTCAAAAAACTCTTGCCGGTTCTGCCGTACGTCATCATTGGCGCAGGCGTGATCGTCTGTTTCAAATTCGGTCTCGGCACGGATTTCAACGAATACACGGTTCCCTATATTCTTCCGTTTATGCTGCTCGTCATGCTCATCTATGACCGCGCCATGGAAAAACGCGCATACAATCGGCTCAGCGAAGACGAAAAAGCCGCGAAGGGCGTGCCTGCGGGTGTTGGCAAGAGCCTTCTCGACAGCGTTGATTCGACGGCCAATGCGTCTGGCGGCCTGCTTTCGCTCATGTCGTTGTCGGTCTGTCTCGGTGGCATTATCGATCGCGCCAATCTGAACGCGCTGCTGCCGCAGAAATTCTCGTCGTACTGGACTGCGATGGCGGTTCTTGTCGTCATCCTCGTCATTCTCGGCATGATCATGGATCCATACGGTGCCGTCATTCTCGTTTCTGCAACGATGACGCAGATTGCGTCGGCGAATATGATCGATCCGATTCATTTCTGGCTCGTCGTATTGTGCGCGTTTGAACTCGGTTATCTGACGCCGCCTGTTGCACTGAACCAGCTCCTGACACGTCAGGTCGTAGGAGAGCAAGGGTATGAATATGAGAGTGCGGAGGATCGACCGAAGAAATTCTGGTTGCGCCATGAACGCATCATTCTACCGATTGCGGTAAAAGGCGTCGTCCTGCTTCTCGTGGCATTCGTTCCACTTCTGTTGCGAACGCTGCACTGGACGGGCAAGAGTTAACGGTCATCGAGCGCGGTTCCCGGTTTGGGGATCGCGCTTTTTTTGTGTGGCACGCCTATTGACATACGGCGTG
>JAZODZ010000626.1:0-14597 GCA_045597285.1 Myxococcota bacterium | reverse complement strand
GGGATAAGCGGCGTTTTCAATACGGCGCTAGACGTAGACGAGTGTGGAACGGGCGGAACCGTTCAGAATTCCTTCGAATGCGGACAGCCTCTCGACGGAGCAGACGCGAAGGCTGAGGCCATTTTCCTTGCAGAGAATCATGGCGGTCAAATCCATCACGCCGAGATTTCTGTCGAGAACTTCGTCGAAAGAGATTTTGTCAAAACGCTTGGCATTCGGATTTTTGGCGGGATCGGCATCGTAAACGCCGTCGACTTTGGTGGCCTTGACGAGAATGTCGCATTTGAGTTCGAGCGCTCGCAGGGCGGCTGCGGAATCCGTGGTAAAATAAGGATTCGAGGTGCCGCCGGCGACCAGGACGACATTGCGTTCGGAGAGAAGGCGTCTGGCTTCGAGGATATCGTAATGCCGGGCAAGAGATGGCACGCTGCTCATGGCGCAGGCTTTATGGCCAAGCGCGATGAGATGTTGCTCGAGCGTCATGCAGTTGACGACGGTTGCCATCATTCCAATCTGATCGGCTTTGGAACGATCGAGACCTTGCGTGGCCTTGCCGCGCATGATGTTGCCGCCCCCCGTCACGATGGCGAGTTCGTGGTGCTGGCTAATCTGTCCAAGCTGCTTTGCAAACTGCGTCAGCGCGGTTGCGTCTAGCCCAAGTCCCTGATGGCCTCCGAGAACTTCTCCTGAAAGTTTAAGTAAAACTCGCATCTGGTCTCCTTTTTGTGCAGAAAAATCAAAAAACTCCACCGGGAATTGGGCAGTGGAGTTCAAACAAAACTAGAGCTTTCTTCTTATACGGCGGCGTTTTCGCGGCGTATTTTGGGGTGGATTGGGATCGTCATCCGGTGAGTTGTCGTCGCTGGGACTGTCACTGCCGTTATTGTTGTCGGTATCGGTGGGGGGAACATCTGTCGTGATTCCGGCGGCAGCTTTTTCGGCTTCCAATTTTCTCGCCTTGTCGAGGGCTTTGTTGATTTCACCCATGACGAGATTGTGGATGGAACCCATGACGGGGGCACCATTCTGGATGTCTTCCAGAATTTTGTCGACCTTTTCGTCGAGTCCGGGGACGATGGTGTTGATGGGATGTTCTTCGGGAGGCAGGGAATCCAGGAGCCTTCTTTCTTCCGCAGTAAGAATGTCTTTGGGACTCTTTCTTTTGCCCATAAGCTTTTCGATGCACTGTTTCATGATGTCATCGTCTTTGCGCTTCGGTTTCTTTTTTGGCTCGAGCTCGATGGGCGGTTCCTCCACATCCGTGGCACTTGATGTTTCGGCGGATTTATCCGTCGTTTCTTTAGCAGATTTATCTGTTGAGTTTTCGACGGATTTATCCGTCGAATCTTCGTCAGATTTGTCCGATGCCTTGTCGACAGAAGCCGTTTCGTCTGGCGTGTCGGGCAGATTCTCTGCGTAATGAATGATTTCATCGATCTGAGCGAGGTCGCCCTGTTTGCGAATGATGTCATCCGTAATCGTGATGTGCTTGAGTTTTTCGAGACCGGGGACGGCATAGAGATAAGGCATCATGGCATTTTCGAGAATGCCGCGAAGGCCACGGGCACCGGATTCTTTTTTAATGCCCAGCTGTGCAATACATTTGAGGGCCTCGTCCGTGAACTCGAGATCGACGCCGTCGATTTTGAACATCTTTTTGAACTGTTTGATGAGCGCATTTTTAGGCTCGGTCAGCACCTGGATGAGGGCTTTTTCGTCGAGCGGATGAAGCGTCGCGACGACGGGCAGACGGCCGACCAGCTCGGGAATCATGCCGAATTTGAGGAGGTCTTCGGGTTCAAGAGACCTGTAAAGAGCCTGGATATCGCGTTCTTTTTTGGCCTGGACATTGGCATTGAAGCCGATGGAACCCGAACTCGTTCTGCGCTCGATGATGTCCTCGAGTCCGACGAATGCGCCGCCGCAGATGAAGAGAATGTTCGTCGTGTCGACGCGGATGAATTCCTGCTGCGGGTGTTTTCTGCCGCCTTTTGGGGGGACTGCGGCGATCGTTCCTTCGATGAGCTTGAGCAGGGACTGCTGGACGCCCTCGCCGGAAACATCGCGGGTAATCGAAGGATTCGCGCTTTTGCGGGAAATTTTGTCGATTTCGTCGATATAGATAATGCCGCGGCAGGCTTTTTCGACATCGTTGTCAGCAGCATGGAGCAGGTTGAGGACGATGTTTTCGACGTCGTCGCCGACGTATCCGGCCTCGGTCAGGCTCGTGGCATCGGCCATCGCGAATGGCACGTCGAGGATTTTGGCAAGCGTCTGAGCGAGCAGTGTTTTACCTGTCCCGGTCGGCCCGATGAGAAGGATATTGGATTTGCCGAGCTCCACGCCATCGCGAATCGGGTTCATAATGCGCTTGTAGTGATTATGAACGGCGACGGAGAGGACTTTCTTGGCGTGTTCCTGCTGAATGATATATTCATCGAGACGCGCCTTGATATCTTTGGGCTTTGGCACCTTCATGCCGGCGGTGGCTGAGCTTCCGCCTATCCCGCTGACATCAAGATTGTCTGAAAACTGGTGATAGGCATCTTCAATGCACTGTTCACAGATATAAACATTGGCACCTGCAATAAGGCGTTTGGTGTTAGATCGATCTTTGTCGCAAAAAGAGCAGCGAAGGGGCAAAATCAACTCTCCGTTATCGTACGAAACCGAGTTATTTCGTGGAATGAATAAAAACGGTAAAAGCGGCGCAGTCATAAAGACTGTGCCGCAGACCGGAACTTAATAGGGATTATCAGACGAGCGTCTGATTTTCGGGATGACCGTCTTTCTGGCGGCGGATGACTTCGTCGATGATTCCGTAAGCCTGTGCCTCGTCGGCGTTCATGATGTAATCGCGATCGGTATCTTTTTCGATGCGTTCAATCGTCTGGCCGGAATGACGGGAAAGGATGCCGTTCAACACGCTTCTCATTCTGAGGATTTCTTTGGCCTGGAGATCGATGTCGGTTGCCTGGCCGGAAATGCCGCCGCCGGAAATCAGTGGTTGGTGAATGAGAATTCGGCTGTTTGGAAGCGCGTAACGTTTCCCTTTGGTGCCGGAGCAAAGCAGGACCGCGCCCATGCTGGCGGCCTGGCCGACGCATATCGTCGATACCGGGCAGCGGACGTGCTGAATCGTGTCATAAATCGCCATGCCGGACGTCACGCTTCCGCCAGGGGAGTTAATGTATATCTGAATGTCTTTTTCCGGATTTTCGCTTTCGAGGAAAAGAAGCTGTGCAATGATGCTGTTGGCAACCATGTCATCAATCGAATCGCCCAGCATGATGATGCGGTCTTTGAGAAGACGGCTGAAAATATCCCATGCACGCTCGCCACGATGTGTTTCTTCAATTACGTTTGGAAAAAATGGCATCTCTTATCCTCCTAGTTACCAGAAAACCATTTGAACCCACCCAACCCCTTTGGGTGGGGGCATGCCAGAATTAACCGACAGTTTCTTCCTTCTTGATAACAGCGGCTGCGGTGAGCATATCGAGTGCACGATCGCGTTTGATCTGATCGCTGACAAACTCGGATGCATTGTTTGTCTTCAGCCACTGTTTGATTCTTGATTCGTCCATATTTTGGAACCACTTCTTGGCTTCGTCAAGCGTCTCATCTTCAGAAACTTCAATTTTTTCGGCTTTGGCGATTTCGTTGAGGATAATTTCGTCGTGGTAATCGTTGCGATATTCTTCAAGCTCTTCGGGCTTGATATTATTGGCAATGCGGCTGAGCATTGAATCATCGAGTTCTTTGCGAAGCATCTGTTCGAGCTGGAGGCGCATGGCCTGCGTGGCGCGGGCTTTGATGTAGCCTTCGGGCATGTCGATCGGCATACGGTTGCGGGCTTCGGCAAGAACCTGTTTTTCGATTTCGTTTTTACGGGTCTTTTCGGCTTCTTCAGTGAGGCGTTTTTTCGTATTTTCGCGAAGGGCGTCGATGGTATCGGCATCGCCGGTGTCGAGGGCGAAATCATCGTTGAGTTCCGGCAGAATGCGCTGTTTGATTTCGTTGACGACGCAGGTCACGACGGCTTCTTCGCCATCGATGGTGGCTTTCAGTTCAATCGAATCACCCTTCTTGGCACCGACGAGGCATTTTTCCATGTCGTCATTCAGATAGCCTTTGCCGATGGAGATCTGGCGGTCGCCGTTGCGGCAGATTTTTTCTGCGGCAGCATTGGCATTGCTCAGTGTTACCATGACGATATCGTTGTCTTCGACGATGTCGCGGTCGTCGACGGGTTTAATGACGGCATGGCGTTCGCGCATTTTGTCGAGTTCCTTGGCCACGTCTTCATCGGTCACGACGGCATCGGCGACAGTCACTTCAATGCCCTTGCAGTCTTTGTATTCGACAACTGGCGTGACTTCGGCGTTCAGGCGTGCCACAAAGCCGCCGTCTTCCGTTTTGGGCGTCACGATTTCGACTTCGCTCACGTGGAGGAGATGTTCGATCGTGTCGAGGGCTTCGCGGACTGCAACCTGGAGGCATTCGCGGCGAGCATCTTCCATAATGGAAGCACCAGCTCGCTGACGAATCACGGATGCGGGGACTTTTCCGGCACGGAATCCGTTCATTTTCAATGTCTTGCGTGCCTTTTCAACCATCTGTCCTTCGACGCGTTTGATGGCATCGCCTGCTACGGTAACGGTAATTTCGCGGTTCACCTGACTTTTTTCGACGATCTCGAAGCTCATGACTATCCTGTAAATTTTGGTTTAAAGTTTAATAAAGAAACATGGACTATTTTTGTCCATAAACAAAAGCCGGGGGATGTTAGTCGCAAGCCCAATTATCGTCAAGAAATTCCGTCAATTTTGGAACACAAAGCGCCGCGCGTATGCAATAGCGCGGCGAGCTCGCCGTATGTCAATAGGCGAGCGACCATAAAAAAAGCCGATGCACGGAATATTTCGGCGTTAGGATTTGAATATTTTACCGGAAACTTTTAAACTCAAAGGTTGTTTTTGTGATGTCTTTTAATGAGGTGCACGATGAAAAAAATATTTGCAATTCTAAGTATTTCTGCACTTTTGGCGGCTTGTTCCAGTGATTATACGGTTTTCGTGAAAGGCGAAATCGATGAGTCCGATCAAACTGGCATCACAGATCCAGAAAATCCGGAACCTCAGAACCCGGATCCGCAGAATCCCGAGCCTCAGAACCCGGATCCGCAGAATCCAACGGAATGCACGGACAAGTGTGAAGCCGGCTCGGAATGCCTTACAAATACTTCATTTAGGATTTGCCGCGACGAGAATGGCGACGGCTGCCGCGAATGGGTGACTGTCGAATGCACCGGCGGCTCGGTCTGTGAGGCCGGAACATGCGAAACCGCCGCACCGGTATGCACCGATGAATGCACCGGCGGCACCGAATGCCTCGGCGATGACGCCTTCAGGACGTGCCAGGCTGGCAACGACGGCTGCCGTAAATGGGTCGTGACGCAGTGCAAGGCCGAGGAACTGTGCGAAGGCGGAAAGTGCATCGTCCCGGTGCCTCCCTGCGCCGATACATGCGACGGAAGTGCCCGATGTGACGGTAAATCCGGTTATCAGCTCTGCATGGATACCGACGGAGACGGGTGCAAGGAATGGGCATCCACGAAGGTCTGCCCGTCCGGTCAGGAATGCCAGAACGGCAATTGCGTCACGCCTGCGCCGACGTGTACCAACGCGTGTTCCAGCGGTGCCGTGCAATGCAGCGGAAAGGATTTGCAGAGTTGCAAAGACACGAACGGCGACGGCTGCACCGAGTGGGCCAAAGACAAAACCTGTGATTATAAATGCGAAGGCAATAAATGCGTCGATAACCCGCTCGGATGGGTGCCCGCGTGTTCCGGCGACCAATGTCCGACCGTCATTACGGACTTTTCCAAGACTTATTCGGGCAACACCTCGAACGGCCAGAACAAGATTAGCAATTATGGCGGCAAGTGCCCGGACACGAATGAAAGCGGTCCGGAACAGTCCTACATTATGAAAGTCACCGAGTCGGGGTACCTGATCGCCGGTATCACGGAACCGAGTGGCGGCGATGTCGATGTCCATATCCTGAAGGGAACGAGTGCCGGAGACTGCCTGGCTCGCAGTGACGTGGGTGCCATTGCACGCGTCGATGCCGGTATTTACTACGTCTACGTCGATACGTATGCAAAGGCCTCGAATGCGGGCAGCTATAAACTCAAGGTCACGTTTATTCCCGATTCCGGCAAGTGCGGCATGAATGCGACGACGATAAACCGCTACAACGGCGCATCCTCGCTATATCTCCCAACTTCCGGGAAGGTCGTCGCGGAAGCGCATCTCGTCACGACGAATGATCAGAAGGCTTATGGAAAGAACTGGTGGCCGAACAGCATTAACCAGAATCTGTCCGCGCACAAGGCTTATACGGATTCTCTTTTCGGTTCCGGTACGAGTTCAGGCAATGAATGGTGCCCATCCGGTGAAGGCGGCTGCCAATATGGCCAGGGATGCACCGGGAGCGCGGTGCCGCCCGATGCCGAGGCCTGGTACATCAATATGCTCTGGAAAAACAAACCCAAACCGGGCACGCGATTCCTCGTCATCAATCCGGTCAACGGAAAAGCCGTCGTTTCGGCCGCCGGGTACGAAACCGGCCCGTACGACAATTCGAGAATGGGCGGCGCCGTCTACGAAGTCCACCACTATCTCGGCACAGCCCACCTCAGCGTGCTGACATTTGGCGAGATGAAGAATCAGAGCCTCGCGTTCGGCCCGATCGATTGCTCGAAGTAAGTTTCCTAAAGGCGTTTCATAAGGACTCGTCCACGTAATTCAGAAAAACTGTTAGGGGCTGAAAGTAACCCACTCCACAGAAAATTCAGTCAGAAACAGTTTAGAAATACGGGAAAATGTCTTATAGTTTTGCTTTCCGCGCGACGGCGCAATTTTTAACTTTTTCGTGGAGAAAGGCATGCGAGTAGTAGATTTAATCGAGATGAAACGCGATGGCAAAGAAATCCCGGCGGCAGACATCAAGGAGTTTGTCGATGCTGTTGTCCGCAAGGATGTTCCGGAATATCAGACGGCGGCCTTTTTGATGGCAGTATTTTTCAGGGGAATGCTTCCAGACGAGCTCGTAGCCTATACGCGTGCGATGCTTTACAGCGGTGACACGCTTTCCCTGAAATCCCTTCAGGGTAAATACAAAGTCGACAAGCACTCGACAGGCGGTGTTGGCGACAAAGTCTCGCTGACGCTCGCGCCGATGGTTGCGGCCTGTGGTCCAGTTATTCCAATGATTTCCGGACGTGGTCTTGGCCACACGGGCGGCACACTCGATAAACTCGAATCCGTTCCCGGGTTCCGCGTCGATTTGAGCGAATCGGAAATCGAAGCCGGCATCGACAAAGCTGGTTACGTCATCACCGGCCAGACGGGTTCACTCGTGCCTGCTGATAAAATTTTCTATGCCCTTCGCGACGTCACGGGCACGGTGCCTTCGATTCCTCTGATCGCCGCCTCGATTATGAGCAAGAAACTTTCCGTGGGTCTGAACGGTCTCGTCCTCGATGTCAAAGTGGGTTCGGGTGCCTTCATGAAGACGCAAGATGCCGCAGTGGAACTCGCTGACACGATGATCAGCATTGGCCGCGCCATGGACTGCGACGTCCGTGCATGCATTACGAGCATGGATCAGCCCCTTGGTATTGCGGTCGGCAATGCCAACGAGTTCATCGAAGCCGTCGAAATGCTCAAGGGCAATGCACCCGCTGATTACGCCCACATCTGCTATACGCTCGGCACCGAAATGCTGGCGATGGCAAAGAAGATTTCAAACGACGATGCCCGTGAGGAACTGGAACAGTCGATCAAATCCGGCCGCGCACTGGAACAACTTCGCCGGAACGTTGCGGCCCAAGGTGGCGATGCACGCGCAGTCGACGATTACAGCCTGCTCAAGATCGCCAAAGACACCGTGAAGGTTAAAGCGCCTCGCGATGGCTATGTGTCCGCATTCAACTGCGAACAGGTCGGCAAAGCCGGTTGCATCCTCGGTGCCGGTCGCGCCGTTGCCGGTGCGCCCGTCGATCACTCCGTCGGCCTCGAAGTCCTCCACAAAATCGGCGACAAAGTCAAAGCTGGCGATGCCCTCTTAACCGTCTATTACAAAGACGAAAAGAAATGCGAAGAAGCCTGCAATATGCTCCTCAACGCCATTTCAATCGACGACAACGTCCCAAGCCCCAATCAGCTCGTTCGCGATATCCGCCGATAAGCCCCCCTTTCCAATGGAGAGGAGGCAGGAGTTCCCCCAAACAATAGTGGGAACCCAAATGCTCGTTTAACGAAAAAAAAGGCACCGCAATGCGGTGCCTTTTTTCGTTACGACTTTATTTGTGCCTAGGCGTTATTTTTCTTCATCTTCTGAAAGAATTCCAGCGAGCGGTTCCATAAGGCTTCCTGTTCCTCGCGGGTTTTCTCGTCATCTTTTTTCTGCTCTGCCGGTTTGAGGCTAAGAAGTGGACGAAGTTCATCAGTCGAATATTTTTTTGTCTCTAATTCTGGCATTTAACACTCTCCATGAGTTGTTGATCCCCCCGGTACAGTTTTATACCTACATGTAATCACAAAGTCAAATTCTCTTAAATTTTGTCGAAATTATTCGTAACAGTTCAACTTCCCTGATGATTCCTTCTGCCTCAATGTGTTTGGTTTTGCCTAAGCGGCGAGTGGTGGGGGAGTGCATTTCGCCGATGGACGCCGGGGAATGGCATTCAACAAACTCCATGGATTAAATACCTCACGGCCGCCTGTCAGCGAGGGAACGGAATGTACCGGCGATGAATCGTGTATGTCGATGCAGGATTTTTCGTTCTGCGCCAATCCGGACAATCATCTTGGCCGTGTGGCGGGCAGTGCAAGCGAGTCTTTGTTCGAACACCTGACCGTGAAAGGACATTTGTCTACAAACGGCAGAGATATCGGCGGTTTGGTGGGTACATCGTCGAAATCGACGTATTCGCATATTTTTACGTCAGGAATCATTGAAGGAACTAAGGTTTCTGATCTGGAAAACCTGGTGGAATTAAAAGATATAAAACTGCCCTGGCAGGCCGACAGGGTTTTGGATGAAGAGTATAAGGCCATCGAGAGCCTCAATGATGATTTGTCAAAATAGTAGTTTTTATGCGCATTTGAAGAGAAATTGCTTTACCGTGAATCAATCGTATGTGGAGAGAAAAATGCGTTCAAGGCATAGTCTTCTGATACTTGTCTCAGTCCTGTTTCTGTCTGGATGCACACTTGAGTTCAAGGAATGTAAAGACGGTGAGACGCGTTGTGTCGGGGATTCGGTCAATCTATGCGAAGAAGGGAAATGGACTAAGTATTCCCCTTGTGTGAAGCAGAAATGCTAGGAAGCAGACGGCGTTGCGGCGTGTGTGAATATTTGTGAACAAGGCGACACGAAATGCAGCGGCAATGTGCTTTTGACGTGTACTGAAGAAAATATCTGGCCACCTGACAGCCAGGGGATGGAGTGCAAGAACGGTGAAACCTGTATGTCGGTGCAGACACTGGCGTTCTGTGCGAATCCGAACAGTTCGAGCACCATCGTCGAAATCCTTTCGGAACACGACATCGAATGCAATGCCGATCTTCGCCTTTGCGGTGAAAACAATTCGCTTTATACCTGCGAAGAAGGGACTTTGAATGAGTTTCAGCAGTGCGGCAACCAGATTTGCGGGCAGACGGCCGATGGCCAGATGGCATGCGTGGATGTCCTGTCAGCCAGGTGTGACAAAGTGCGAAGGCAATAATCTCGTAACTTGTACAGACAGCAAGGTCTTTGGCAAGCCTGAAGCCTGTATCAATGACACGGTCTGCATGAAGAATGATTCTGTTTATGCCTGTGTCAAAAGAAACAGCAGTTTAAAGCTCTGTACCGAAAATCAGTGTGTCGGAAATATCCTGTATCAATGCAAAGACGGCGTTTATGACAACGGAACTGAGTGCGATGGCGGCTGCGAGCTGAATTATCTCGGCAGATATTCCTGTGCTTCTTCTGTTTGCAAGCCTGGTGAGACGCGCTGTGCCGGCAAGGATATCGAAGAATGCAAGGGCGAAAATGTCTGGGAAGTAAAATCCAGTGCACCGGAACATGCCTTTTGCGCAGTTCGGGAAAATTCTGCCGAATATATATGCGAGCTGGGCTATACGCTGGTCGATGGAGCCTGCAAATTGTTGTGCGTAGAAGGGTGCAGCGATGACGGAAAGATGGCAACGACGTGTCCAGAAACCGGTCTTATCGTGAAAACTCTGTGCGAATTTGGATGTGATCCGGAAAAAGGAAAGTGTCAGAACTGTGTTTCCGGTTGCTCCGAAGACGGTAAAACGCTGACGGTATGCAGTGGAGACGGAAAAACAGTCAATACGCCGTGCCCGGCGGGGTGCAATGCAACACAATTGAAGTGCAATGAATGCGTTCCGGGATGTGCCACCAATGGGGAATACGCTGTGGAATGCCAGGATGGAGTGCCTGTAAATGTCCCATGTCCGGATGGCTGCAATACGAATACGCTTCATTGCAACAGCTGCAAGATGCAGTGTTCAAGCGACGGGCAGTATCTCATCAAATGCCTGCCGAATGACACACCGGAAAATGATTATTGCCCCAACGGCTGCAATTCAAAAACACTGGCATGTAACCAATGCGAAACGACATGCACGGACGGGGTTTTACACGAATGCCAGAAAGATGGCTCTATTGTCGACAAACCGTGTGATTTTGGCTGTGCTTCTAATAATGCGTGCAACCCATGCAAATCGACATGTACGGACGGTGTTTTTCACGAATGCCTGAGTACAGATCCTGAACTTATTATAATTGCAGATACACCGTGTCCGTTTGGATGTGATGACAAATCCGAAGCGTGTGCAAAATGTACCGAGAATGCTTGCAGCCCGGCCAACAACTCCGTTTATGAATGCGATGAAAACGGCGAATATAAGGAAGTTTTTTGCAAGCTCACGGGATGGAAAGACGGCACGTGTGAGGATGCGCATTGTATATATTCAGAATGCGCGGAAGGATATACGAAGCAAAATGACACTTGTGTTCCTGAATCGTGATTTGTGCCGAAATATAAAGCTTCCCGTTTTGGTTAGCGCGTAGCGCCACTATATCGCTCGCCGTATGCGCTGTTGGCGCATAGGCGAGCACGCGGGGCGTATCGGTCGCAGACCGATAGCCCGCGCCCCCATAAACTATATATCGCCCGCAATCATGCCATTTCGTCGAGTTTCTTCATCACGGCTTCAGAAAACGTCTTGAGGTCGTCGAAGTGGTAGTCGGCAATGAAATCGAGCGGCGTTGGCTGTGCATTGACAATACACACTTTGGCGTGGCTCTGATAGGCCGCAAGCGGTATCGAGGCCGCCGGCTGCACGGTCAGGGAACTGCCGAGGACGATCATCAGATCGCAACGCTCTGCCCAGTTAAAACAGGCTGTCAGCGTTTTCTCGTCGAGGTTTTCGCCATAAAAAATAATATCCGGCTTGATCACGCCGCCGCAATCGCAATGTGGCACTTTACCGTCCATGACGGTGGGCGCGATTTCGTCATAGCCGAAAGTTTTCCGGCATTTCAGGCAGTGGTGGTTCGAAGGTGATCCATGCACTTCGAGCACATTTTTGGAACCGCCGGCCTGGTGAAGGACGTCGATATTTTGCGTCATGACACCGCCGATCATGCCTTTTTCTTCGAGTTTGGCGAGCATCGTGTGAACGATGCAGGGCTTGAACCGGTCGAGGCAATAACAGAACTCGCGTGCCCAGGCGTAGAAAATGGCGGGGTCTTTCCTGAAGAAAGGTAGCGAGAGAATGTCTTCGACGGCATAGCCCTGCCAGGGTTTTGAATAGACACCGTCTTTGCCACGGAAATCCCGGATGCCGGAAAGTGTCGATGCACCGGCCCCAGTAAAGACTGCCGTGTCCTTCGAGGACTGAAGTGTTTGCCAAAATGATTCAAAGTCAGAACTGCTCATTGCTATCCTCATTTCATTAACAGGCGATTATCGTTACGATTGATCCTTAATTCTTCCTGCGCCTTCGGAGAAGAATCGGGAAAAGCCCCAGCGTGAACAGCCAGCCAAAGCCCTGTCCAGAACCTTGCGACGCAGAACATGCTCCGCCGCGGACATCGCCATAGAAGGGCGGAATTTCATTCTCGGGCGGATCCGGCCATGGCACATCAGGAACATCGGGATCGTCCGGATCATCGGGATCGTCCGGATCGTCGGGATCGTCCGGATCATCGGGATCGTCCGGATCATCGGGATCGTCGGGATCATCGGGAACATCGGGATCGTCCGGATCATCGGGATCGTCGGGATCATCGGGATCGTCGGGATCGTCGGGATCGTCGGGATCATCGGGATCGTCGGGATCGTCCGGATCATCGGGATCGTCGGGATCGTCTGGATCATCGGGATCATCCGGATCATCGGGATCATCCGGATCATCGGGATCGTCGGGATCGTCCGGATCATCGGGATCATCGGGGGAAATGACGCCGACGAATACGGTTGCGGTATCCATACCGCCGTTGCCATCGCGGATGGTCAGAGTAAACGCGTAGACCATGCCCGGCTCGGCATCATCGGGAATCGTGAACTGCGGGGCCTTGCCTTCGTCGTCGGTCAGCATGCTCGTCCATTGGCCAGTCCACTCGAAGTAAAGCGTGTCACCGTCGGGATCTGTCGATTTCGAGGCATCGAACGTAAAGGTATCGCCCGCATATCCTTTGTAGGATGTTTTAAGGACGATGGTCGGACCGTCATTGGTCGGAGGTTCGTAAGAAAGACCAACTCTGACTTCGCCTCTGGTTTCATTGCCGACATCGTCCGTGACGATGATGTGATAGACATAGAAAACGGTCTGCAATTCTTCGGCGCTATTGACCGCGGGGTATGTCACGACGGGGTCATCGGCTTCAAATCCCCAACCATGCCAATGGACTTTGATGGGACCGCCTTCGGGATCATACGATTCGGAGGCATCGAAAGTGACCATGGCGCCGGGTTTGACGATAATATCTGTACCGTATTGGTTTCCGTGCGAGACTTGGGCGACGACGACGGGTGGCTGATTTCCTTCGATATTGATCTGAACGGTAAGGCTGACAATGCTGCTGTTGCCGACGGCATCCGTGACTTTGAGCTGAACCGTATAGTCGCCCGGTGTTTCGGGAACCCAGTTGACGACCTCACCTTCGAGCGTCAGTCCGAACTCGGGCTGGATGGCACTGGCGAGCCGTTTGACTTGCCATTCAAATGTCATGTCGTCGCCGTCCAAATCGTAAGAATTGGAACCGTCGAAAGTGACGGTCTTGCCCAAGGTCGTCACGAGTCTGCTATTGGTTTCCATGCCATCGACGCGTGCGCGGGCAATGGCTTTCGGTGCGGAATTGGCCGGATCGTAAACCGTGAACGCGATCATCTTCTTGTCGCTGTCGACATGGCCATCGTTCACGACGAGAGTGCAGTAATAGTTTCCGACTTTCTGGACGGCGTCGGTGCAACCCGAAGCCTGGTTGCTTTCAAAGACGAGTTCCTTGCCATAGAAGTAAGGCGGCGTGAGCGTGTTAATGAAGCATTGCCACCGATAGGTGAGCGGATCGAAGTCCGGATCGTAGGATGCCTTGCCGTTGTAGCAGAGTTCCTCTTCGATCGAGACCGTCGTGTTGTAATTGTTTTCGTTGCCCGAAACACTTCCATAAAGGACGCCATAGGAGGCAGGCGCGTGGTTATAGGACTTGTCCACGCACATGTTGAGTGTGGCACGGCAGAGATAACCGTCGATACAAATATCGTCGCTCGTGCATTTTCTGTAACAGGTTCCCGATTCTTCACTGCAGATGTAGGCATTGCAGGATTTTTTCTTTTCCGTGCAGACACCGTCATAACATGCATGGATCGTCTGGGTCGTTTGAGAACTGCAAACCGGCTCGCCACACGCGGTTCCGTCCTTGACGGGGGCCGTGACACAGCCAATTTGAGGGTCACAGGTGCCGGTCAAACAGACATTTCCTTCCGGAGCATCACATACCGGCGGGGTAAAACCGAAATTGTTTTCGTTCGGATTGCAAATTTCGCAGGCATTTTCGCCCATGTCACCGGCATCGTAGCATTCGCCGCCGATGAGGCATTTGGAGGCGATATAACAAGGCGCTTCGGTTTGCAAAAATGTCATGACAGCCCCATTCTCCCCCTGCTGAGGAGAACCGACGGCAATATCGAGCCATCCGGCCTTGTTGATGTCGCCGACGGCGAGCGCCGTTCCGAATCCTGCGGTTTCGCCCTGATAAGTCCAGTAAGGCTGCGAAAACACCGACTTGTCCATCGTGCCCATATAGACGAAGACGAATCCCGGCTGTGCATCGGATCCCGGTGCAGCCGCGACGAGATCGACGACGCCGTCGGCGTTCACGTCGGACAAAACGAAGCTTTCGCCGAGATGAGCATTGGAATCGCTCCCCATGCTCTGCCAAATGATGTCTTCAGCGTCGAATTCTTTTCCCGCCCCCGGGTTGCGGTATGCAGTAATGCGTCCTTTGCC
>JAZODZ010000625.1:0-5462 GCA_045597285.1 Myxococcota bacterium | reverse complement strand
TCTTTTGTTGTCACACGGATTGTGGATGGCTAATGCCATCCCTGATTCTCAGATTCCGCGTTAGCGGAATCGAATCCGTGTGACAATATAAGCAACTTTTTGTGTTGCCGATTAACAGGCACTGCCTGATAGGAGATGATTTTTTACGGTTCTGTTCATTTTTTTCTCTTTTGTTGTCACACGGATTCGCCATCCCTGTCCTCAGATTCCGCGTTAGCGGAATCGAATCCGTGTGACGATTAAAAATCATCCCATGATGTATCTTCTGGCTCATCGTTCTGTACAACTTCTTTATCTTGAAATCTTGTAATTCTTTCCCATTTCAACGAATTTCCTCCGAAATTTACTAACAATCCTAATTCCATTTTACCTGCTTTCAAATAATTCAATACCTGTGCTTTATGAGCTTTTATAAGAGAAGTAACTGCTTTTATTTCTATAACGATGCAATCATAACATACAAAATCTGCATAATACTGTTTTGATAATAAATTTCCTTTATAGATTATTGGTAATAGCACTTCTTTTTTATATGGAATACCCTGTAACTGAAACTCTCTTTCGAGTGCTTCCTGATATACAGCCTCAAGAAAACCGCACCCAAGTTCATTATGCACTTCCATACAAGCATTCAATATCTTCCCTGTCATTTCTTTTTTCTCAAGCATGATATACCTCTCTTATGGTTGTCACACGGATTGGGGATGGCTAACGCCATCCCTGATTCTCAGATTCCGCGTTAGCGGAATCGAATCCGTGTGACAATATAAGCAACTTTTTGTGTTGCCAATCAACAGGCACTGCCTGATAGGAGATGATTCCTCCACGGTTCTGTTCGTTTTCCATATCAGTACTTTCCTCTTTGTTGTCACACGGATTGTGGATGGCTAACGCCATCCCTGGTTTGTGTGGTATGTTTTTCTAATAATCTTAATTCGGGATTTGCTGAATCATGAAAGATCCCACATACGCTTTGGATTACCTTGCGTCGTTCAAAATCATCCGTGATATAATGCGTTCCATCAACCTGTTTTTCAGATAATTCAAAATTCACTTGTGGTTCGGTCTTATGTGTATCTAAACTTTTAACCTGTTCATTCGTATTACTGTCGCTATGATTGAAAGCTTCGCTCATTGAACGAATAATGGTAAGCAGTGCCGCCACCTGTTCATCAGGCAAATGCTGTATCAGCTTCAATACCTCGATCAGAGTAGATGTTATAGGAGTATCTATTCCGTATGATTTTAGGGAGCTATCGGAGTAATTCATCATATCCTCCATTATTTTCTGAGTTATGGTTCGTTTTCAATTCTGCACACACAGCGTGCCATTTTCGCATATTTATCAGATTGGCTTTTCGTACACTCAATTTCGTAGAATTGCCTCTCTGTCGCATTCTTAATGCGCATCAGAAAAAGATAATGCAACCAACTGAGCGTGAATTGCTCATTATCCAATTTCCGCAACCTATTTGCGGATTTGTTCAAGCCTTTTCTCTCAACGGCGACATCTCTCTACCTCAGTTAAAACCTTGGACTGGCTACACGTCAGCCTACTTCTTAGTCTAGCATACCCAACCCTCAAAATCTATCAACACACATTACCCCAATCTGGAGTCAACACTTATGTCAGACAAATACAACAAAAACTCTTTACCTTCGAAAAATTCAAGCTATTCCACGTGCCGTATATTGGCTAAACACTGTTTCACCAATTCGTTCTTGGGAATAAACTCGGTAAGCCATACGCCCCCCAAAAAAACGCCGCACTTTCAATTTTTCTGTCAATGTTGTACACGTGCGGCCTGTTTTGGGGCGACCTAACGCCTTTTTCATTTCACGGCCAAACCGGCCAAGTTCAACAGGCTGTTCTACATGGAGAATCTTTTCATTGGCATCGCCGGCATGATCGGCGCTGGAAAATCGACACTCGCAACTTCGCTGGCAAACCATCTCGGCATCAAAGCCTACTATGAACCCGTTGAAAACAACGAGTATCTCGAAGATTTCTACCGCGATACCGCAAAATATTCCTTCAACATGCAGGTCTATCTCCTCACGAGGCGTTTCCAGCAGCATCAGGAAATCATCTGGAGAGGGGAGTCGGCCGTCCAGGACAGAACCATCTATGAGGACTCCGTCTTCGCCGCGATGCTCGCAGAATCCGGCCTCATGGAAGAACGCGATTACAGGACTTACGTCCAGCTCTTCCGCTACATGAGCAATTTCATGTGCAAGCCCAATGTCATCGTCTATCTCGATGTCAAACCGGAACGCTCCATGGAACGCATCCAGATGAGAAACCGAAACGTCGAATCCGGCATCTCGCTCGAATACCTCCAGAATCTCTATCGGCATTATCAGAAGTTTATCGAAGACATCTCCCGGATCATTCCCGTCATCAGTGTCGATTACGACCGCTTTGCCACCGCCGAGGAAATGGCAAAAGTCATCCAGACCGAATATCTCGCGCACTCTTTCAAACGAAGCGTTACACTTTATTGATCGAATCCTTGCCGCTTCTGAATTTCATCCGTCGCCAAAACCATAAAAAAAAGCCGTCCCGTATGCAGGGCATAGGGACGGCCAGCGCAGCCGTAGTGCCGTCCATCGGCACTAGGCGCGCTCTAAATTCCATTATCTCCACGCCCATAGATTTCGGACGCCTTGCCCTTGTCGAGCCTTTCTGACCACACGAATACGTGCCGCCCAGAATTTGCACATGCGACATCGGGAATCTTGTCGATCGCGTTGGTATCGTCCTTCGTATAGCCAATCGCAGTCACGTTTCCGACCGAACTGATCACATAATTGCCATCCTTGAGCTTAATCGTCTTGCGCTGGAGATCGGGGCTGTCGTATTTGACGCCATCCTTCTTTCGCTCGCTCGTACCGAACCAGCCGACAACCGCATTGTCATTGTCATTCACACAGATTGTAGGGGAGGACTGCGTCGAGCTCGCCGCATGGACAGGCTGATCGGCAAATATCTGCTTGTTGTCCTTGTTAAAGCCACGCACATTGTGAATGCACCTGAATGGCGAGGTATTTTACAATTTTTAGGAATGCAATGCACTGATTTACAATACGGTGAAAATTACATACGAAAAAATCGTGGTAAAATTCACAGTATCACAAGTTTCGCATTTACGAAATCAAGTATTCGGTTATCGCACAACCAAACAATTAAAAAGCCTGATAAAACTATTTGCAGCGCCCTGAAAGGGCGCAATGTTTCAGTCCGGGGGGAAGCGTCGGGTAAACGGCGTAATGTTGTAGTCCGGGAAGAGCAAAAGCAAAACACCGGGTTCGGGGAGAGAATCTGGTAACAGACAGGCTATTTCGGAGTTCCGCATCTGCGAGTTTACATAATATGTATTATAGGACGTAAAATGTGGACATAAAATGACCGCTTTCACGGCTCAAATCCGACCCTTGAATCACGGCTTATTCCTTGACAATCCTCTTGACCGTTTCGATTTCGACGCCCGCGCAGTTCTCGTGCAGCTCAAGGCACATCTGGCGCGTCCGAAGCGTCACCGTCACTTCACATGGTGACAAATCGGCATCGATATGTTCCGCGATCTGAGCGCAGAGATTCTCCTGAAACTGCGGCCGACGCGCATAATAATCGACCACGCGACTGAACCAGCCCAGCCCAGCAATCCATTCATCCGGAATGTACGAAATTTCAGCCGTTCCAAAAAATGGCACAAAATGGTGCCCGCAAAAGCTGTAAAACGGAATCGACTTCAGCACGACGCTTTGACGCCCAGGGTTCGGCATTCTTTCGAGACTCGGGCGTTCCTGCGATACGCCTCGCATCCACGTCGACATCAGACGTGCCGTCTTTCTGGCACTGTCCTCAATGTCAATGCCGCTATTTTCTTTGGAAAGCCCAATCGATCGCAAAAATTCGGCGTAAGCTTTCGCTGCATTCTCAATCTGATCCATCGCTTTATTCACGCAATCCCCTGCCCCATTGCTGGCAGAAGAAATTCAACACTATTCGCTCTCGTTTTGGCTTTCATTCTCAAGCTTAAAGCTTTTTTCGTCATCCACCATGGCAGATTCCGATGCGTAGCATTTATGCGTTATTTTGCTGAAATATGGATAATCCGGCTCACAGGAAAAGACTTTTGTAAACCCTTCTTCAACACAAGCTGAGCAAACAAACGAAAGCGCAACAATCGCTGCCGGAATGATTTTTTTCATAAATGCTCCTTATTTTCCAATACCATAAAGCCCATTCATCGCCGTGCCGTTTCGCGGCCTTGAATCCTACACCGGGCCAACGTTCATTATACACTTATTCTGGTATAGATTCAACGGTTTGAAAACGCCAACATCGCGTCCGTTGAAAGACTCGTTCTTGAGGACTCAGGCGTCTCACCCGCGAAACTGTCTTCTTTCTCAACGCATATTAACTCAAGAGAACAGAGGAATTGACTGAAAACAAGGCCTTTGCATTATTGCAATCTCCTGCCTCCTGCATGGTTTCGAAAGACTACGTAATTCAGAAATCCTGTTTGTGTCTGAATAGTTACAAACTCCCCCTATTTCAAAAGCGCATTTGTCAGATCGAGTTCAGCCGTTTCGACTGTCGGCGACGACAAAAACAGCTTCTCGCGTTCTGCCATGTGGAGCCAGAGTTTTTCAATCATTTCAGGGCCGAGTTTTTTGGAATTATCGTCGACTTCGGAAACTTTTTCAGCCACTTCCTTAATATTCTTCAATCCAGTAGACGGACAACCAGCCTTTTTCAGCTCATTATTTTCGGAAACACAGACATGGCGTTCCCGCAGCAAGGTGTCATGGTAACGGCGGTGCCACTCCGTGTTTTCAAACAGCCTGAGCGGCCGGACAAATTTTCCCGTCCCTTCCGCCATGCAGAATTGTCCTTCGGAATCTTGATCGCCGCACTCGTCATAAAACCGGAATGGAAGGATATGCGCCCTCGGTGCGCCAAAGCGCTCCTTGTCGTGATGCATCATCCAATAATAAATCTCGACAAAATCCTTATTTTCCATGCTCACACAGCCAGCCGACACGCAGTTGCCGTGAATGCAGATTGCCGACCCGGGACTCGATATGCCGATGCTCTTCGATAATGCCTTGTTGAACGAGGTCGGATAATCCGTGCAAAAGTAAAAGGCATCCCCGGTTCCTTTCATATCCATCATGCCCGGCTCTAAATTGATGTGCATAAACCAGTTTCGGCTGCTGTAATACTCATCCAGCACAAAAGACCCTTCGGGCGTTCGTCCATCCCCTTCCTTGAGTTTCGGCCCCGGTACGAAATCCATGGCACAGATTTCAAACGTCGCCAGGCGTTTCAATCCGCTTTTGTCGTCCATCCCCGCCCAAATCTCAAATTCGCCTTCATGCTTGTAAATCCGCATAGTGTAATACTTCGGCAACTCCGAAAATCCCGCATCGGTGAGCCTGCTTTTTAGCGAATC
>JAZODZ010000624.1:0-7904 GCA_045597285.1 Myxococcota bacterium | reverse complement strand
ACACGCCGTTATCGCATTTCGTCGCATTTTCATAGCAGACACAGCCCTTGGTATTGTCGCATGATTCTGCGCAGGCCGTGCCCTCGTCCCACTGGTTCTCGACACACGAAAAGAATTTGTAACCTTCGTAAGTGCCGCCGTTGCCGTCATCGATCGTCGCTTCTTCACATCGGGTGCCTTCTGTACAGCCAAGACATCCTTTGACATCGTCGCAAGTGGATTCACATGCCATGTTTTCAGTCCACTGGTTGTTGACGCATTTGATGTGTTTATAGGCGGTATATGTGCCGCCTTCGCCATCATCGAGTTCCTCACCTTCGCATTTGCTGCCCTCGGTGCATTCAATGCAACCGAGATCATTGTCACACATGACGTCACAAGTCGTGCCGGCGTCCCATTTGCCCTCGACACACTGTTTGAACACGCTGGTGTTACCTGCTGTTTCACATTTCTTATCACCGGCATTGCACTCGGTCACAACGGGGGGAAGTTTGGCCGTGCATTCGCTCGAATCGACCTTGCATGACGAGTCGCATTTCAGGGCATCGCCATCCATATCCAGATCGCTACATGTCGTTTTGCTGGTGTCAGCAAACTGCACTGTGCCATCGACGACATCGCACGCCTCGCCTTCATCCAACGCGCCATTACCGCAAGGATTCTGCGTAATTGGCTCACAAACACCGTTGACACACTGTTCTGTAGCCGGGTCGCACTGCGGATTACACTCTGTAACACTGATTTGACCAGCATCATCGCCGCCGCACGAAGCGAGTGTCAGTGAGGTCAATGCTAATGCAACAAGTAACTGATTTCTGGCTTTCATCGTTTTCTCCTTATAAGTGGAAAAGCCGTAAATGTTTGATACGACTGATTTTTTAATGCAGTTTTCAAACAAGCCATAAATTATAACAATTGGTTTTGCCATTATCAATAATGCACTGTTAGCACGGCGTATCGGCAACGCCGATAGCCGCGCCAGCGAGCCGTATGCGCCAACGGCGCATAGGCGAGAACCATGATAGAGACGTGCGGTCCGCACGTCTCTCGCCGACGTATGCGCCGCAGGCGCATAGGCGGCACCCCACGCATAAACCATCCCCACAACCCGCAATATGTTTGCTTTTATAGCGAGTCAAATTGTGATAAATTTGGCGTTGGTTTTTTACCATAAAAGGGGTTGGTCAATGATTCGTGAAAGACGTGGTGTTGTTCAGTCACTCGTGACGGCGCTTGTTACAAAGCCATTCATGCTGCTGTCGGGCATCAGCGGTTCGGGAAAAACGCAGCTGGCGAGGCGCATTGCAGCAGGTATTGCGGCAGGTATGTATGAGGGGAACAATTTTTCCGGCCTGTCGTACAGCGGCGAAGGCACCGCACAGGCATTCAAGATGACGCTGGCCAAAAACGGGATTGTGCCGGAAATACTGGGCGGAAACGGCGGTGAATACATCGACGTGCGCGAACCCGAGGACGCCTATACCGAAGCACAGCTCAAGGCCTCGAACATCAACGACGTGCTCAAATACCGCATTGCATTTTTGCCCGTGCGCCCGGACTGGACGGATCCGCAGAAAATATGGGGCTATTACAACCCGCTGACCGGCCTTTACTATCCGACGCCGGCCACGCTCGTCGCGCTGCACGCGTACCTCGAATTTCTTGCCTACGGCGACGCCGCTCCCCGCCATTTCATCATCCTCGACGAGCTCAACCTCGCCCGCGTCGAGTACTATCTCGCCGATATCCTGAGCCTGATGGAATGCCCGACGACGATCGTCGGCGACCAGATCAAGATGGGCGAGTTCTCATCCGTCCACCCGTTCAACCGGCCGCTCTGGACCGTCAGCGCCCCCAAAACCGAAATGGGCAAAGAAGACAGCGTCCACGAACAGCTCTACATCGGGAAGATGGATCGCAACTGGACGCTCGCCTACCACTACCTGTCGGCCGCGAACGCCGGCATGATGCTCGGGAAAATGCCCATCAACGTCCAGGAAATCATCAGTGGTGCCGACTGGCACAGAATCATCCCGCCGCGCATTTCATTCACGCCAAACCTCACGATCATCGGCACCGTCAATGTCGACGAAACGACGTTCTCGTTCTCGCCCAAAGTCCTCGACCGTGCGTTCGTCATGGAATTCAATGAAATGGATTACGAGCGCGTGTGCCACGACTGGAAAGGATTCGACGACGCACGGCAGGCGTTTGTCACGATGCACCGCATCCTGCGCCCCGAAAACCTGCATTTCGGCTACAGAACCGTTCGCGAAGTGCTCGATTACATCAACCAGGCACAGAGTTCGTGGGCAGAACAGGGCGACTTCTGCATGGCGTCCAAGATTTTGCCGAAACTGCGCGGCGGCGAAGATCGTCTCGGTTCCATCCTCCCAGTTTTCCTAGCCTTTGCGCTCACGAATGCGCACGATTTCAACATTCTTCACGAAACTGCGACGGCACTCGTCGCCGACATTCTCGAAGGACGGCAGCTCCCGGGCATCCTCAAACGCATGGAACTCGAACACGCCGCCTACCCGCTCACGGCCGACAAGCTGTTCCGCATGACGCGGCAACTGCTCGAAACGGGCCTCGCGAGTTTCTTCTAGGCCCCGTAATTACCCTTTGTCGTGTCACTTTCATGGCTTTTTTCTGCTTCACGGCATAAGCACCTATGGACATTCAGCGAACGCTCAAACTTCTCGAACTTTACGAACGGCAGTCGCTTTGGATTGCGCTTCGCAAAGCGTGCGACAATCCGCAGGCGGAACTGCGCGTCGAGACGCCGTTCGTCACCGTCGGCGAAGCCAGGGACATGGACGCGTCGCTGCTCGGCATTTCGGCTTTCCAGCCCGGCTCCATTGCCGTGACCGACAGAATGAGCCATTTCAAATGCAAAAAGCAGAAATGGCGTTTTTTAAAAGTTTATGACCGTCGCATCGTCCGCTGGACGCTAACGCCGGCAAATCAGTTTGTAGCGTGGTTTGTCCGATACAGCATTAAACAGTTAAGGGCCGTCGCGTATGCGGCAGCAAACGACGAAGAATGTGCGGAATACTTTCCAGCATTTCTGCGCGTCATTCGTCGTCTCAATGCAGTGTGGGACGAGCTCTCGCCCGATTTCAAGCACACGCCACTCGACAGCATTCCGATCGACAGCCAGTTCCTGCAGTTCGATCCCCAGTATCACGTCATTCTCGAAACATATCTGGCGTGTGAATCACTTTAACAGGAGTTTAGAATGGAAAAATGGTATCCCCACGGGCTGATTGGCGTCGTTCATCTTCCTGCGCTTCCTGGAGATCCGGGGTATGACGGACGGACACTCGATGACATCATTCAATTCGCGCTGACCGATGCGAAGAACATCGTGGAAGGCGGCATTAAGGCCTTGATCATCGAGAACTTCGGTTCCGCACCGTTCCCCAAAGGGACGCGGGAACAGCCGATGCCGCCGCATCATCTCGCCATTATGTCCATTGTGGCGCACGAACTTCGCAAGGCTTATCCCGATTTGACGCTCGGCATTAACTGTCTGCGCAACGACGCTCAGGCAGCGATGGGCATTGCCGTGGCCGTCGGTGCCCGGTTTATCCGCGTCAATGTTCTGTCCGGCGCCTACGTGACTGATCAGGGCATCATCGAAGGTGACGCCTACGGGCTGCTCCGCTATCGTCAGCTGCTCAACGCCAATCACATCGCGATTTTGGCCGATGTTCTCGTCAAGCATGCGACGCCGCTGGCACCGCTTTCGGCGACGGATGCGACGAAAGACACGCTGCTTCGCGGCCACGCCGATGCCGTCATCGTCACGGGCAGCGGCACTGGCGAGCCTGTCGATCGACGCACACTCGAAGACGTGTTCCGCGCGGCAGATGGGATGCCGGTTTTGCTCGGTTCTGGCACAAAAGCCGAAACGCTGCCGAACTACGCGAGCTTCATCAAAGGCGCGATCGTCGGTACCGCGCTCAAAGTCGATGGCAAAGTCCACAATCCCGTCGATATCGACCGCGTCAAAAAAATGGTCAAATCCTTCGACGCTGTATGCAAATGCTAATCTGCGTTTGTTTTGGAAGGCGCGGCTATCGCCTGTCGGCGATACGCCTCGCGGCGCGTGCCTATTGACATACGGCCCGCGCACTTTTTCTGAATCCATACCACCGCGGGGGGCAACATAACCCCGGCATAAAACGATATGAAACGATCCATACTCATTCCGTCCATTCTGGCGGCCTCTGTTGCGTTTTCGGCATGTGCAACCACTAACACACAGCCCGTCATGGAAGAAGCCGTGCAAAGCGCTGTCAGGCATCAAAAACGCGGTGTTTTCCCGTTCCAGGGCGAACACATGACTTTTGAGGCTCGCCATGTCGCCACCAAAGCCGTGCTCGCCGATGCCCAGATCGACATCGGCTACGAACAGAAGCTCGAAGACGGCACGCGATATATCCCGATTATCGGCACGGCAACGTCCAAATCGATCATCCGCCTCTTTGCGAGAGTTGACGATCGCGCCGAAGCCTATCTCGATCCCGACACATGGGAAACGATCTCGAGCTACAAGCATCTGAACGAGAACGATCGCGATCGCGAGTATTACGTTTCTTTCTTCCCGGACGATCAGATTGCATCGGTCGAACGCCATCAGAAAGGCCGTGTCGTCAAGCGCGATTACGTCATCCCCAACGACACGATGGATTCCGTCGCGTGGGTCTTTTTTGTCCGCACGATGAACCTCGAGGTCGGGAAAACCTATACGCAGTACACTTACGACGGCTGGACCATCAATTATGTCGAGCTCAAAGTCGTCGGTGAAGAAGACGTCTGGACGGAAAACGGCTTTATCCACTGTCAGAAATACGAAATCTGGCGTGAACGAAGCGACGGCATTGAACCCTACGGAGCACTGAGCGGGGTTTACATCGATCCGCCGAGGAAACTGCACGTCAAATCTTACCATCTCGCCGATGCCTGGCTGGCCACGGATGAGATCAAAACACCGGTTCGTCTCGTCATCAATACTGGCATTGGCGAGTTCGATCTCCTTCTCAAGAACTATAGCAAGCAATGAAGCCCATACAGCCACTCAAAACTTACTCAAGCACGCCGTGGATCATTGCATTCTGTGCCCTGCTTTCCTCGATTGCCAACTTGACTACGGGCATCATCCTGCTCGCGTCCAGCGCAACGAACGGCGACGTTGCACTCGGTGTCCTGACCGTCATTTTTGCGGTCTGGGGAATCACAGGGTCGATACTTGCGCTCGTCTTCATCGTCCGTCAGAACCGGTACAACCGATCACAGGCAAATTTCATTGCGCAGGTCTCGCACGAACTCAGGACGCCGATCACGTCGATCCGAATGTATGCGGATACGCTTCTTTTGCACCGATACAACGACGAGGCCGAAGCGGAAGAACTCATTCACAACATGGATGAAGAAATCGTTCGGCTAGAACGGCTTACCGAGCAGATTCTGAGCGCGAGACAGCAGAAAATCCAGAAGGAACCCGATACGACGATATCCCCGGCGGATATGCTGAACAAAGCGCTTCAGCCATTCAGGGATGCCCCGGAAAACGCCGATCGTCTCGATGTCCATATCGAGGACGGGCTCCCGAATCTCGCCGTGGATGAGGACGATTTCAGAAATGCGGTATCCAATCTGATCCGCAATGCCCTGACACACGGCGGCCCGGGATGCGTCCATATCACGCTGAAAAAAGAAAACGATCGATGTGTGTTCACGGTTCGCGACGAAGGCACGGGCATTCCCAAAGAGTGGCAAAAACAGATATTTGAACCGTTTGAACGCGGCATGAACACGACGGATTCGGGCATTCCCGGCTTTGGTCTCGGCCTGTCCATCGTCAAAGATTTTGCAAAACAATACAACGCGGATCTCAACGTCGACAATCACCCCGAAGGCGGGGCAATCTTTACGCTCGCTCTGAGGATTTGACGACAAAAAAAGCCCCGGCACCGGGGCTGATTTCATGCTTCCTTCACAAACCGTTGTATTTCGCATTTGTGTTCGTTTGTCTTTTCATCATAATTTACGGCGACCAATAATAAATCGCCCTGATATTTATCCATTACATTAAAATATTGTTTACTCTCGATTTGTTTCAAGGCCGCGCCCGTGGTGTGGTTGCGCTTGAGTTCGACGATCATTGCGGGCACATTGGGAATATACGGAATAAACACGACATCGGCATATCCCTTGCCCGCCGGAAGCTCGCTAATGATTGTATAACGCGTGTTGGCATAAAAATATGCAAAACGAATTGCGCATTGCAGACAGGCTTCGTGATTATATCGCTGTCGGCTCATGAGCTGTTCATGTGCTACCGTCAGTGCATCCGCGACGGCCTGGTTGTCACCTTCGACCGTCTTATCCAGTAATAATTTTGAGTTGTTTACAATTTCAATGGCTTTTGCATAATCGGGATCATTCTTGATTGCAAATATCCACTCTGAACGGATTTCATTGTTCGGAATATAACACTGCTTTGTGGTATTATCATAAGCCAGATACCCGAGATGTATTAAATATGCAAAGATGGCATCTTTGGAATGAAAATCGGTCATGGTATTGAGAAATGCATCGACTTCCACATCAATATGGCCACCAGCAATCATCGTTTTGACATCATCCTTGATGCCCTCAAAATTCATCGAAATATAAGTTCTGATTGAATCATAAGACCCCGTTTTAGTCCAGTAATCGCCAAATTTTCGGCTTGTCATGGCCTGTACGACGGATTTGGGATTATAGATTTCCAATGTATTGTTGAGAAAATCCAGTTTATATCCATTGTACCAACGCTTGCATTCCTCAAAATCCATGTGATATTGTTCACACAAGGAACAGGTTTCTTCCTCAGTAAAACCGACAAATTCCGACAGTTGCATGGAATCCGTCATGGTATATTCGGTAAACAGATTAAGCTTCGACTGGATCTTGTCGCGCACGACGGGCAGAATCCCCGTCAGATAGACGAGCGCAAATGCGGGTACGAGATTGATATTTTTGAACATGCCGTTCAAAAAAGCCAGATAGGGTTCAAATATCGAAGCCTTGACCTGTTCGCGCACGAGCACGTCGTACTCATCCAGAATCATTACAAACTGCTCGCCGGTTTTGGCATATACGCGTTGAATGCATGTATCTAATGTGTCGCTATCCAAGATGCCGCAATTCGGGAAAATGTCCATCATTTCTTGACGCACTTTCGCTGTAAACAGTGGAACAATGTTTTCATCGCGGCTTGACCCCGAGTAACACGCATTCACGTCGATATGGATGACGTGAAATGCATTCAAATACGTCTCGAAGTCAGGGGCTTGTGCGATCTTGAGCTTCTCAAAAATCAGCCGCGAGTTTGCATTTTTGCTGTAATAAGCAGCGAGCATGTTGGCAGCCATCGACTTTCCGAACCGGCGCGGCCGCGCGATGCACACAAAACCATCCTCAGTGTTCAGCAACTGATTCAGCTCGTGGATGATCATCGACTTATCGACGTAAACCCTTGAATTGACAGCTCTTCGCAACAAAGCCTCATTGGGATCGACATACAGTCCCATAACTTACCTCCGTATTCGGCAGCCCCCAAATGACCAACCTACTATACCATAGCATATCTTGGGGCAATAGCATATCTTGGGGCAATTAATTGGGCGAGCGATTATAGGTACGGCTCGCTTGCGGCGAGATGATTTATCTATTTTGACCTTAACCTCTCATATATATTCTCCGCTTCACAAAATGCATTAAGCATTTCAGCTATATCCATTAAGAGGATGGCAGTAGTGCAGGAAAATGCTTGTAACATCTTCTCCCTATGGGGCTACTAAACGTGAAGCCCTACGGGCTTCTATTATTTGCATCATTTACAGCAATTG
>JAZODZ010000623.1:0-8260 GCA_045597285.1 Myxococcota bacterium | reverse complement strand
CTACGATCCGACTTTCGTCGTGTCTGGCTTTTTGGGAGGTTTGACGGGCGCGACGGGCTGTGTGGGTTGGGCAGGTGGCTGCTGGACAACGATTGGCGGGGCAGGCCGGGGGTGTTTGGGCGGTTTACGGGGATGTTTCTTTGTTTTGTCGGTGGCTTTTTTGGGTGTTAAATCATCGGGGTCGTCATTCTCGTCGTCCTCGTTCAAATCATCGGGAGAGGGCGTGTCGGCATCGAGCGATTCGGTGTCTTGAGGCTGATCGTTAGAAGGCGCGGTGTCTGGCTGTTGGTCGATGGCATCGTCTTTCATCGCTTCTTGATTGGGCGACGCCGGGTCGGTGTCGGGGGGGCTGTCGGTTTTGGCAACCGTGTCCTCCGATTCGAGCAACGATTGATTGAGGACGACATAGCCGGTATCGATGGATGGCTGGTTGTTACAAATCGCAGACAGCATGATGACCATGTTGATGAGAAGTATGCAGGTAAGGCATAAAACAATCAGTTTAATATTTCCCATAATTCTTCTCGTTATCAGTTGGCGGTGTCAGAATCAGCTTGTGGCTCATCGCGTGTGTCCGGTGAACTGTCGTCGGCATGTTGGGCCGCAACGGGGGCGTCGTTTTTATCCTCTTCATTCAGAGAGGAATTTTCGAGAATCATGTAGCCCGTTTTGATTTCATTTCGACTGTTGTTGACATTGATCAGCATGATGGAGATGACGAGGATAAAAAGAGCCGTTACGCCATACATCATCAGCATGATTCTATTCGTGATTTCCGAGCGCTTTTTTCTATTCATGTTTTTCTTTGAAATGTCTCACGGAAGGGGGAGGCGGGAGAATGGCGAGTGGGAAATAAAGGCTCTGTACGGTGAGCGTGTTGACGGGAAGATTATAGATCAGATTTTTTGAGCAGACAGATTCGGCATTTTCCATATTTTCTATCTTTGAAGCAGGAAAAGCCATCTGGGTATTGCAAGGTATCCTGGGCATTGAGTTCGACAGAGATGACGGCGTCTTTTTTTAGCAAGTTTTGGTCGATGAGTGCCTGGAGTGTCTGAGGTAGCAAGCCTGCGGCGTATGGGGGATCGCAAAGGACGAGATCGTATTGAGCGTGTTCGAAACGCTGCCATGCTTGCGGCGACTGGCCCTGAATGGCTGTAACTTCATCGGAAGCTCGCAAGGTCGCGATATTTTTACATAGAATTGCGTAATGTGCACGATTGATTTCGACGAAATCGACGTGGCCTGCGCCACGGCTCCAGGCTTCGAGCCCGAGCATTCCGGCACCGGCAAACGGATCGAGGACGCGAAGGCCTTCAAGTGTTCCGAATTCGCTCGTCAGCATGGAGAATAGGGATTCGCGCACGCGTACAAGTGTGGGACGGACACCCAGACCTTCGGGGACCTGAAGTTTTGCTCCACGGCGTTTTCCCGCAATGATAACGGTCATAATTCTAATCCTGTTCCGGAGGTTGGTTCATGGGGGAATAACGACGACGGCTCGTTCTCTGCGGTGTGTTTCGTGCGATGGCGTTGGCGTTCATAGCCTCTTCGAGGTTGGTCTGATGTGGATGGACTTTGCGTGTTATACGTGTCACGTGATTGTTCTCGGCAACAGCTGTGGCTTCGGGTTTTGCAGGCGCGGCATTGCGCGACACAGGGGTCGCAGGTTTTGCCGGATCGTGGTGTTTCACGAGTGTATGACGCCGCCGTAGGCAAATGTTTTCGGGCGTCTGTTCGGTGGGGGCGGCGTGGGATGAATTTGCGGTGGCTTGTTTGGGGACTGTTCGTGGGGCACTGGGTGTCACGGTCTTGGGCGTGACTGCACGGACTGTTTTGCGGTGCGACTTTTTGGGCGTGGTTTCGATATGGCGTTCCGGCTGAGTCGATGAGTGGCGGCTTTGAAGGTCGGGTTCGGCGGCCGCATTGGGATCGTGGTTGAGGTAAAACTTCGCGGGTTCCAGCGGAAAATCGTATTTTCCGGCTTCGACATTGGCCGCGATCTCATCGGTTAGCGGCACGAAGTCGTTTGCTGTCAACCTTTGGATTTCGCCATTTTCGTAGGTCACGACGATTTCTTCCCGAAGCATGTCGATATCCGTGACGCGACCGATTCCCCATCGCGTAAATATGCGTTTGCCTTTTTTGGGGAGCGAACGCCGTTCGCGCATGTAATCGCAATACTCGTAACTCATGCAGCAATAGAGCCTTCCACAGACACCGCTGATGCGTTTTGGGTTGGTTGCAAGTCCCTGGGCTCTGAGCTGTTTGACGGCGATAGGATCGAACTGGCCGAGGAATCGGCCGCAGCAGAGGAGCTGTCCGCACGATCCCAGGCCGCAAATGATTCCCGTGCCATTGCGAAGCCCGAGCTGGTACATTTCGACGCGCAATTTGAGCTGGTTTGCGAGATAGGCAACCATTTCACGAAAATCGACGCGGACATCCGACGCAAAGTTAATCGTGATATTTTTATGGTCATGGCTGAGATCGGCGGAAAGCACCTTCATCTGAAGGTTTTGTGCGATCGCGAATTTGGAAGCCAGTTCCTGGGCTTTCTTTTCGATGAGGGCGTTTTCGGAGTCAATCGTGATATCGGTGTCCGATGCGGCTCGCACGACGAATGGAAGAGAGTTGATTTCGGCAACGCGTCTGTATCGATAACCGACGGTGGAGGCGAGCAGAATATTTCGATGGATGCGGACGAGAACGGCGGTATTGGGTTCGAGCCGGAGGCCGTTCGTGTTGACTTCGACAAGGCGTTGGTTGCGAACAAGCCGAACTTGAATGACTTCATAGAGATGTGCTTTTCCGTCGAACGGCTGTCTAATCGGGTGGCCGTCAGCTGTTTTCTGCGGCTCTCGTTCGGGGGATTGGTTGGAAAAACGGCGGTTCGTACGCACCGGCGGACGGTCGTGTTTCGGCCCCGGTGTGAGTTCTGCGGGGCAGTTTACTTTGCCAGGCGCATTGTTGCGATTGCCTTGATTTCCTGGATTGGCCTGATTACCTTGATTACTCGGATTGGCTTGATTATTCGGATTGCCTGAAGTGTTTTGGTTGCCTTGGGAAAGGAAGGCATTCGGATTGTTGGGATTGTTCGGATTGCGGCGTGGTGCGTTGTTTCGTGGACGATCAAAATGCGTCCCGGGTTTCCTTGAGTTTCGCCGTTCTGAGGACTGAAACCGAGGTTTTGCTTGAGCCTGTTCCGGTTCGGCAGGATTCTGGGTAGATCTATTTGTGTCAGGGGTTTGCCCCTGTTCTGGAGTTTCCGGCATAATACTTGTCACAGAATATGGATGTATCGAAAAATGGCAGGCCCAAAGCCTGCCGTTTTCTTGTTATTTGAGGCACAGAAGGGCGGCACCAAGCGTGCCGGCATCGTCATGGAGAGTGGGTTTGATAAACTGAAGATTGGCTGTCGCAGCGCGAGGTGCCATATCCATGACGTGTTCGATGATGAGGGTCAGCAGTTCGGGGCATCCTTCCAGAACACCGCCACCGAGCAAGAGTCCATGGGGATTCAGAATGGCGATTGCGTTGGAAACGAGCATTCCGAGTGCAAGGGCGGTTTCTTTCCAAAACTCGACGGCATAAGGAAGACCGGTTTTATAAGTTCGTTCGATACATCGTGCCGTGGGATGTTCGTCTTCACCAAGTCCAAGTTCCTGGCGCGTTACGACGTGATTCTGGATATCGTGAAGGATTCGGTATTCAATGGCTTTTCCGCCGGCAAATGCCTCGATGCACCCTGTATTTCCGCATCCACACGGATTATCGGTATGGAAATGCGGGAATTTGCAGTGACCGATTTCTCCGCTGACATTATCGGCACCGAGAAGCAGTTTGCCGTCCGAGATGAGGCCGGCACCGATTCCGGTGCCGACATAAACGGCGAGCAGGCTTGGAATGTTACGTGCCGCGCCAAAATTATACTCGCCCCAGGCAATCGCATTCAGGTCGTTGGCTATACGAATATCGATGTCAGGAACCAGGTCCGAAACAGCTTCGCGAATGCATGCGTAAAAATCAACGTTATGCCAGTTGAGGTTTGGGGCATTCAGGATGGTATGTTCATCGATATCGATTTGGCCGGCAATGGCCACGCCGATGCCGGACAGCATGTTTGCCGTGACGTTTAAGTTGGCGGGAATATGGGCGACGACGTGACGAATGACCTGCGCAACATCCCGGGGTGTCTGGGCACCGCGAATGGAGTGCTTCTGAGATGTCAGAATTTTAAACTGACCATCGGTATTCTGAATGAGGGCACAGCGTGCGTTGGTTCCACCGATATCAAATCCGAGGTAATATGTATCTTTCATGTCTGTTGCCATTTTTGAGCAAAAAAAAGAAGCGGTGCTATCGAGAGATATACGTCGCAACACCGCCAGTATTTCCCGAAATCCGGAAAATACTGGTATGAAACAATGATGGATTATCGAGTTGGGACATCGTTGAGGTACATGTGATAGACGTTTGGAGTATCACGATGTCCACGAAGTTTGTTCACGATCTGCATGAAAATTCCAAAGGAAACACTTCCGTCCGGTGAAAGCAGAACTTCGGTTTTACTGCTTCTCATGCGGCCAATTTCATTTTGGAATTCACTCATCACGACTTTGTTGCCGCCAATGATCTTGCTGGTCAGGGAATCGACGTCTTCGTCTTCTTCGTTTTTGAACGGAATCTGAACTTCATCCGGACGGCTCATGACGATTTCATCCGTCTGGATTTTAAGTTTTACAGAAATACTGGGGCAACTGTTAAACGTAGTGAGTTCGTGATCCGGCCATTTGCAAGGTCTGATGTCGACCATGGAGATTCCGCTCACGGTCGTGCCGCCGATATAGACTGGCTGTGAAAATTCATTGACCGCGACGCTGAACGTATAGAGGGTTCGATATACGGCATGCATCGGCATGGCCTCGTCGAAAAGAATGACGACGGGTTTGCCAAGTTTATCGGGATCCGGCTTGATGACTTCGGCCAGACCACTGCTGAAGATGTTTCCTTTTTCGATGAGGGAATACTGGCCAATGGTTTCGCCGTTTACCACAATCCCGTTGGTTTTTGTGACGGCCACGATGGAACCTTCCGTCATGTCATCGGCATCGAAGGGAACGAAGCCGCTCGAAAGGAGTTTCATTTCATTGGCAATTTCAGCGAAGCTCTTGACGGGGGCCGGCGTGTCATCGGTCACGAGATCGCCTGTTTTTTCGTCAAATTTCTTTTCGGCTTCGGCGGGTTTTGTGATGAGGTAGTTTCCGACGAAGAGTGCGACAACAGCCACTAGAACGACTGAACCGGCGATGATATGAAAACGCATGGGGATCGATTTAAAGAACTCCTTGAACGGGTTGGCTTTTTCCCCATAGAGTTTTTGTATCATTTGCGCATCGATTTCCCGGGTGACGTTTTCATTGCCGGTGCCGTTCATTTTGGGGCCGACGACGATGCAGTGCGCATTGGGTTTTCCGGGGGCTGGCGGTTTAACGACGTTTACGGCACCGGTAGGCATTTCTTCTGATTTTTTCCAGGCATCCCAATCGTCGTTACCGTTATTACGGGGTTTGAGTTCAGGTTTTGGCGGAAAACCGGCTGGCGAGAGGTCATCGAGGCTGTCGATGGCCATGGTTTTCTCGCTGGCATCGTTGTGGTTGACGACCTGCAGATCATCATCCGGTCGGTCGGCCATTTGGCTCCACTGATCCTGGTTTCCCCATTGGCTTCCACCGGCAGGTTGCTGTCCCCATTGGATGTCCCCGGGTTGCTGTCCCCACTGGGCTCCTCCGGATTGCTGTCCCCACTGGGCCTCGCCGGGTTGCTGTCCCCACTGGGCCTCACCACCGGGTTGAGAATCAGCTCTTTGAACTGGGGTAAGGCACCATTGAGTAGGAGGAAGCTCACCCGTTCCCTGAGATGCGCCAGCATTCCACTCTGATTGCTGAAGACTTCCTTCTGCCTGGTTTTGCCATTGGGCCTGCTGATTCCACTGCCCTTGATTCTGGTCGGGTACCGGAACAAGAAGCTGCTGGCACTGCTCACACATTGCTCCGCCCTGCTGAGCATAAACCTGTTCGTCCATAAAATAAGTATTATGACAATTGTTGCATGTCAGAAGCATTTTTTTTCTCGCAAGGGTGTTGTTTCCGTTGTCTCGTTCATACCGACAACCTAAAATCTCAATAATAACACATTCCCTCAAAAGACGGTCTTTTTTTATCGACTTTTCATCATTTACAGGTTCATCGCGAATGTGTGTCCAAAAATTGCTTTTTTAGGATTATCGCGTTAGAATATCATCGTTTTGCCGGAATTGTTTACTAGTTCTGGCAAATTTGTTTGTTACGTGATATGTAAAAAGTTCGGGTGATTCACCCGTTTTACGAAACGTCTCAAAATGAATACCTGCTATCGTAAGATATGGTTAAGGAGATAAAGAATGGTGCTCGGCAATTCTAAAAAACTGGCTTTCCTCGCAGCTCTGGCCGGAAGTTTCGCTGCCGGTAACGCTATGGCAGCTGATGTTACAGATGTTTTGGACGCTGCTGACGAAGTCTATCTTGGCACCGAAAAAGTCAGTGACCCCTTCGATATTTCACTTACGCCTAAGTTCGTTCAGCGTATCGAATGGGCTAAGCTTAAACGAGAATTTTCACAGGACGGCATGATTCGACTCGGCAACGAACTCGAATATGGCCGTACTATCAACGAATTCGATATCGACCTCGAAATCGGCATGTTCCATGATCTCGCCTTCAGAATGCACATGCCCATCATCATTTCGGACCAGCAAAGCTATAAATTCGATACCAGCAGCGAAAATAATAAAATCACTGCTGAAGGTACGCCGGGTATCGATCCGCTTACAGGACAATCGATCCTTCACGGACAGTCCTCCCTTGCACCAGCTAATCCGAAAGGCGATCAGCAACAGTTCTTCCAGCTCAATACCGGCGACACGTTGAAAGGTCGCAAACGTACCGGTTTCGGCGATATGAGCTTCGGAATCGCATGGTCCCCCTATAACACTGAACGCCACTTCATTCCCGAACGTCCATGGGAACACAATACCGGCCGTTCTACCGTTACGCTTGCCTTCGATTACGTCGCACCCACTGGAAAAGTTACGAAAATCGATAACGATGGCGTCGGTTCCGGTGTCCATGAAATCCTGCTCTCCGTCGCTGCATCCCATCGCTTCTCCTTCGTCGATCCCTATATCCGCCTGCAGGCAGGCTTCCCCATCGGCATGAGCGATTATTATCCCGAATACGATAACCAGGTCCGCATCGATCCCGGTATCTGGGGACGCATCGATCTCGGTATCGAGTTCATTCCTTATGAAAGCATCGATGTTAAGTTCCAGAGATTCGTCAAAATCGATCTCCGCGGTTACTTCAAATATATCGGTGAAGGCCGTGCCTATAGCGAACTCTCCGACGCTCTCGGTCAGGGCGATTGCTATTCCGTCGATTCCCTTAGCGATCCCAAATGCGCATGGGTCGCTTCCAAATGGTCCAACGCAACAGGCGGAAGCGGCAAACAGTTCTATCAGTCTGTCGCAAACGGCAATTATAGTGGACCTTTCAAAGAAGACGGTTACTTCGATTATGAAGGCTATGCCACCATCGGCGGCGCCCTTAGCCTGACCGTTCAGCCCGTTCAGTACGTCCAGATTTCCGCAGGCGTCGCCGCCGATTATGCCCAGAATCACTTCATTACCTTCACCAAGACCGGTAAGGATCACGCGAAATTTAATGATGACGGTACTTACGTCGATGCAGAAAAGGATGGCAAGGTTACACTCCAGACCGCAGAGGAACGAAACCCAACCTTCAGCCAGGCCCTCGATACCGCAGGTCGTCGTATCAAACGTACCGAATCGGTTAACCTCGAATGGTTCGTCGGTGTCAAAGTTCAATACTAAGAACTTATTTGTCGAATAAAAAAAGCGCCTTACAGGCGCTTTTTTAGTAACTGCTCCGCGCTTTCCCTTACCCACAACGCCATGATGAACTTCTTTAAATCATTCGCCGTCGCCGCCATCCTTTGTCTCGCCTCTACGAGCGCTTTCGCTCAGGACGGCGCTCCCAACCCCGAAAAACTCGCACTCGTCGAGGCATACAACGCCAGCCAGTGGGATGTTTCTATCGAAAAAGCCCGCGCCATCCTCGCCTCGACGCCAGATGATCCCGTCATCCTCAACATACTCGCCGTTTCGCTCGCCCATACCGGCAATAATGACGAGGCCGTCAAG
>JAZODZ010000622.1:0-1584 GCA_045597285.1 Myxococcota bacterium | reverse complement strand
GATAGTTGGGTAATGGTTTGTTTTTGTATTCAGAATCCAGCAATCCCAGTTGATATCGTATAATCGAACGCGCTTCTTTGGCAGGACGCAGACATTTGTCATTGAATTGATAGCACATTTCCTTATTATACAATATATCATCCGCACTACGCACATTGGGGAATAATAGTTTCAACCAGGCACTGCACATGTTCTTAACAGCTGTTGTATCGCGCGTATCGGCATGATCGGGGCATTCAATGAGTTCATCAACAATGCGATCATAGCTTGGATCACTTCGCAGCATGTGTAATATCGAACTGAAATACTCGGTATTGAGTCCCCAACCATTCATCTTTAGGTCTTCGTGGACGCGTGGAATATGCCATCCCTGAATAAACCCTTTAAAACGATCCAATAAAGCACTCTCGCGAAATACTTCCTGAAGATAATCAAACATGGGCGATCTCGTATCCATCGAATCGACAGGAATATTGCCTAAAAGGATCATGCCAGCCTTTGATGGTTTTATCGATCCATCCGTTGCCTTAAAAACGCCATCTTCGAGATAGGTTTTGAGTGCAGTTCGCATTTCAGCCATGTCATTTACAGAACCAGTCTGCACCTCATCAATGGCAACATAATCATGTCGGAATATAGGCCCTTCTTTATGCGATGCCAGATTATAAAACAAAGCAGCTCGACTCATCTTTGTTGCAATACAGCATCCATATTTGCTCAGATTTCCGAACATATATGATTTGCCTGTGCCTTTAGGCGCAAGCTCGATCATGTTCAGATTGTTTTGTGCAAAAATGAGCAGCCGTGACAGTGTCGTATATTTTTGAATCGATTCCGTATAACCACCAGCATTATAGTCCATTGCTTCCAAAAGCACGTCGATCCATTCATCGAGTGTAAACTCAGTTCGCATGTCTTTGTAATACTCGAGATCAAGCGTATATGGACAAAAATTAGAAAATCGCCGCATCAAAATCTTGCCGTCTCGCTTGCGCGGATCGCTAGGCTCTCGATAGACGAGTTCTATCTGGCCCCACTGCACATCAGGCCGCACGAGTTCATCGCGCGAAGCTTCCCACGCATGCGGTTCAATTTCTGTTTCATTCGTCCCCACATCGTAGTCGGGCAAACCAAATGACACCGTATTTGACCGCAAATTGACATCAATATCAACCTTTGCGAGCAGTTTGATACTTTCGCCGTCACGCAGTCTCGCCTTGATTTGTGGCCAATCATCTTTAGGAGGCTTGAATCTCTTAACGAAATCGTGCAATTCCTCCAAATCGGTATTGCCATCCTCATCCTGATACCGCTTTAACAGCCAATCTCGTAAAAATGACTGAGGAATCAGGTCTTTGAGATTGTTATGTCGATTGTCCTTATAGACAACCATTTCGCTGAAGTATTCTCGTAATTTGTCTCGGTGTGACATATATTAGTAGTTCCTGTGCTATGAATTATATTTTGCGAAAGGCATTGCGGGGCAAAAGCCCCGCAGAGCGGGTAGCGGCATATCACATAGCGATAGACGCACAATGCCCCCCCCCCTAGAAGAAATCGTCATTGACCTGCATTCCGGTGCTG
>JAZODZ010000621.1:0-1928 GCA_045597285.1 Myxococcota bacterium | reverse complement strand
ACTAATTGCTAATTACTAATTACTAATCACTTCACCGAAGTCCAGCTCAAATTATCGACTGTCACGCGTTTGAAGCTCTTAATGGTGAACATTGTGTCGGTTGAGGAATGGATCTCGAACTCGACATGTGTGCGTGTTTTTTGCGGAGCTGATTGGTATTCAATGATTTCCGTACTCGTGGCATTGCCGTGTTCGATGTAGACTCGGGCTTGATCCCAGCCATATACGTCAAATTCAATCGTTCCAATGCCATTTGTCAGTTCAGTTACGGCAATGCCGCTTGCAGGCCGATCATTAGATCGCAGAATGATACCTTTGCCGTCGATTTTATAGTCATCCGTACCGTCGCTGGTGGCATTGAGCAGATATATCCTGCCCGTCGCTGTGAGTGCAAACCCCACGGAATTGGGCATTTCATAAGATGCTTCATAACCTATATCGGATTTCTTTGCATCCGGCAGCCACTCAAAATCGGTGCTGTACGTCGTTTGTGTCGGTTCCTGGGCTATGCATTTTCCAGCTTCGACGCTGCAAATGGGGGTGTCTCCCTTGCATTCCGTCGTTTCCCATGTCTTGCTTGTGCATTTTTTCAGGACCTGATTTGCGCATTTGACTTGTCCCGAAACGCATTCAGAACAATTGGATGTGTCGATTTTACAGTTCGTCGTGCATGTCAAATCGCCGGCAACGTAACGCGAGTCGTATGCGGCGCATGTATCGATATCGGAGAGAAAAGCTGTTTTGTCGCATTTTTCATCCCCCTCGAGTTTGCCATTGCCGCAGACGGGCTGAACGGCCTCTGTACAGTCATCCCAAACAAAAGTATGACAGTCGTCGGAACATTTCAATGTGCCGCCTGTGTAGCCAGGCTGTTCTTTACACGTGTGATTGTTGAGATTGTTCCGGTCGCAGACTTCGCCTTCTTCAATCTTGCCATTCCCGCATATTGCCGTGTCGGTTGGGGGCGCTGCAGTATTGATGCACGATGAGGTGTCGATGGTGCAATCTTCATTGCATTTGAGCACACCGGTATATCCAGTCCCCAGCATTGTTTTGCAATTCTGATTTCCAAATGCGTTCCGGTCACACTCTTCATTCGGATCGAGGATGCTGTTGCCGCAGACATAAGCCGATGCTTCGCAACCGTTCTCTTTGTTTCCGTCGAGATTGCTGTACCCTTCGAGACAGCCGAAAGAACAGGACGCATTCACGCAGGAACTGTAACTCAAATGAAGGCTCAAATCGTCAGCATCGGGGCATTCGTTCCCGCAATTTCCACAGTTTTCGCTGTCTGAACTCAAATCGACACAGGCATTGCCGCATTGGATGAGATGCCCTGTACACTGACAGATCCCGCGGCTGCAAATCTGTCCTTCGGGACAGGCATTTCCGCATTGTCCGCAGTGGTGTGAATTCGTACTGATTTCTACGCAGCCGCTCGAGCAGCATGTCAACGAACACTGGCTGTGGTCCGCCGCACACACACAAGCCCATTCGTGCGTGGGCAATTGGGCGCAAATCTCGTTTTCCCGGCAAGATTTGCCGCAGGCACCGCAGTTCTCATCCGAATTGATGACACATTGGCCGAGGCAGCAGAGGCTTTCGGCAGGACAATAATAAGGGGAAGCCGCATCCTTGCATTCCTGCATCGCGCCCGATGATTCGACCGCATCTGCACAGCCTGTTGCCAGAAGTCCAGCCAGAATTATCTTTTGGAGATGGTTGACGCTCATAAAAGGCTCCTTGGAATGTAAATGTCCCGTATGATAGGTGCACCACGCGCCTGGAAGGCGCCGTAATCATAACCGTGGGCGTACGCCCACGGCGGCGTATCGCATCGCGATAGCCGCGCCAACCGCACGGCGTATCGGCCGCAGGCCGATAGCCGTGCCCCAAAACAGTAGGCACGTGTCATGACACGTGCCTAC
>JAZODZ010000620.1:0-21251 GCA_045597285.1 Myxococcota bacterium | reverse complement strand
ACCCCTTGTACAAGCGGAAAAGTCTGTGTGGACGGTGTATGTGTAAATAATAGCTGTACCGATACCTCTTTAACGCTATGTTCAACTTCAAGTGGTAACCAATGCATTAATGTTAATTCAAATGATACTTCTAACTGTGGTGGATGTGGATTTGCTTGTAGTGCAAACGCACCGTTAAATACAAGTGTTAAAGCTTGTAGCAGTGGAACATGCCAATATCAGTGCACAGGAAATAACAAAAATGTTGGTACAGGTATAACAGCTACAACAATCAACTGTATCGATCCTAGTACGAATAATTCTTATTGCGGCGCGACCGGAAATGCAAATGGGGCTGCGACTAGTGCCCAAAAAGGTACCCCTTGTACAAGCGGAAAAGTCTGTGTGGACGGTGTATGTGTAAATAATAGCTGTACTGATACCTCTTTAACACTATGTTCAACATCAAGCGGTAACCAATGTATTAATGTTAATTCAAATGATGCTTCTAACTGTGGTGGATGTGGATTTGTTTGCAGTGCAAATGCACCGTTAAATACAAGTGTTAAAGCTTGTAGTAGTGGAACCTGCCAATATCAATGCACAGGAAATAATAAGAATGTTGGTACAGGAATAACAGCTACAACAATTAACTGTATTGATCCTAATACAAATAATTCTTATTGTGGGGCAACCGGCAATGCGAATGGTGCTGCATCGGAGGCTCAAAAGGGAGAGCAATGTATAAGTGGTTACTCTTGTAATAGTGGCACTTGTCAGAAAACCTGTGAGAGTGGAACCTATTCATGTACAGGAATTCCTGGTTGTTTAACGGCATTTGCTTTAAGTTCGTCATATCACATGAATACCGATTGTTCATGCAAAGACGGTTATACTGATGCTAATGAAAATATGGATGATGGCTGTGAAGCTTCTGGAACGTAATCTCCCCTAGCTTCATCTCCGCCCGAGGCCGCCGCAAGGCGGCCTCGCTTTGTTTTTATCGATGGTGTGTGGCATAACTCTCATCTTGCGAAGAATCGTTCGGCCTGCTAGTAATAGATTGGGTGTTTGTAAGATCGAGTGGCGAGTCAGCAAGATTGGAGTGGTTATGGCGCAGGTCAACAGGGAATACAAAGACAGGCTGTTTGTCTTTATATTTGGTCGGGAAGAGAACAAGCAGTGGACGCTGAGCCTGTACAATGCCGTCAATGGGTCGCATTATACGGATGCGTCGGCCATCGAGATCACGACCATTGGTGAAGTGATTTATCTCGGTATGCGCAATGACGTGTCGTTTGTCATTGCCGGGGAACTGAATCTGTATGAGCAGCAATCCTCGTTCAATCCGAATATGCCTCTAAGGCAGTTGCAGTATCTTGGGCTTCTGTACGAGGGGTATCTCGAAAAGCACAAAGACGAGTATGACAAATATGGCAAGAGCCTGATTCCGTTGCCTGTGCCCAGGTTTGTTGTATTTTATAACGGACTCGACAAGCGGAAGGAGGAATCCATATTACATCTGAGTGATGCATTTCCAGCAGGGATGCAAGGCGATGTTGAGGTAACGGTTCGTATGCTCAATATCAATTACGGCAAGAATAAGGGCTTAATGGACGCTTGCAAGCCTTTGATGGAATATGCCTGGATTGTGAAAGAGATACGTCAGAAGGCAAAGGAAATGGACATCAAAGACGCTGTCGATTTTGTGATCAATCACTTGCCAATCGATTTTGAACTCAAATCATTTTTAGATATGCACAAGGCGGAGGTCGGAACTATGCTTTTGACAGAATATAACGAGATTGAACGGGATGAATTGCTATTGAAACAAGGAAGAAAAGAGGGCATGGAGAAAGGCGTGAAGCAAGGCAAGCTGGAAGCAATACTAGGCGCCTTGGGGAATATGATGAATTCGCTTAAGCTGTCATTCGAACAGGCGGCTGAAATTTTAAAAATACCTGCCAATGAATATGAAGTCTATCGCAATGCCCTCAATCGTCCGAAACAATGACAGAGTGAAGTCGGAACCATGCTTTTGACAGAATATAACGAGATTGAACGGGATGAATTGCTTTTGAAACAAGGCATGAAACAAGGCAAGCTGGAAGCAATACTAGGTGACTTGGGGAATATAATGAATTCGCTTAAGCTGTCGTTCGAACAAGCCGCCAAAGTTGTGCACATCGCCCCAAATGAATATGCGTTCTATCAAAAGGCTATTGCCGAAATGTCTTGAAATGTCTTGAGCTCACACATTGCATAACTCACTGGTAGAATGTATAATGCGGGAGGGGCGTCTATCTGTGAGGTGCATTTATGAAAAAACGGGTTTTAGTAAGTATTTTGGGCATTTTGGGTATTAGCGGCTGTGCTTTGGATGATGCCGTCGAGTTGGGATTCGATTGCCCACCGAAAATGTTTGCTTATGATGTCGATCCAATGTTTCAAGAGCCGTATTTATGTATGCTTGATAATGCGGATGTGTCAGCGAGTGGCGTTCCCAATTGCGTTCCCTGTGATTTTAAAATGCACAAACTGACGGATGATGAGCTCATCAGACTCGCTCGAAATAATAATGGTAACTATATATATTCAAATAAAAATGCGAATGAAGAAAATATAGATCGAAAGTATTTGAGCGAAGAGACCAAAGATTATGTTGTACATAAATATTCGGATTATAAGAAATATATGCAGAGTTTATTGGACGATAATTATCAAAACGAGGCTAAATTATATGCCATCAGTGGGTTCTGCACCAGAACTGATTTAGAAAGGTATGACGAGTGTAATCAATCCTGCAATGCAGATTCGTGTGATGAAGAGTGCCAAAAAGTCGTCAGTCGGGCATCAAAGTGTTTTGTTTTCAAAGGCTATAACAGCTTTTTTAAAAATAACATTTGTCCTGCCGAGTATCCGATTTGTTCTTTTGGTAAATATGACGAAACCGGCAATAATTTCTATTGCCGGTCCAATATCGGCGAATGCACGCCGGAAACTGTTGATATTGACTGTGAGCAAAGAATTACACACTGGAGTTATGGGCGGTGTGACAGTAATATCTGTGTTGTCCGGGAATGTACTGAGGGGTTTCAGGCTGCGAAAGACGGTAAGTCGTGTTTGCCGGATTGCAAATCAGGACAGCATTTCGATAACGATGCTCAGAAATGTCTCGACGATGACATCGATAACTGCGGTGGTTCGGGTAAAAAGTGTTCCGAGATCGTCTCGCATTGGATGAATGGTGCCTGCGAAGAAGGTGTTTGTAAAGTCAGTGAGTGTTCCGAAGGGTTTCAGGTTGCTATAGATAATAAATCCTGTGTTTCGGATTGTAGGTCTGGACAGCATTTCGACAATGTTGTTCAGAAATGTGTCGATGACGATGGCGATAACTGCGGTGCTACGAGTAGAAAGTGTTCTGAGAACGTCTCGCATTGGATAAATGGTGCCTGTGAAGAAGGCGTTTGTAAGGTCAGTGAGTGTTCCGATGGCTTTCAGCCGGCTATAGATGGCAAGTCTTGCGTATCGAATTGCAAATCCGGTGAGCATTTTGATAACACGGCTCAAAAATGCGTCAACGATGATGTCGATAATTGCGGTGCCACGGACAAGAAGTGTTCCGATATCGTTTCACAATGGGTTAATGGTAATTGTGATGCCGGTGTTTGTCTCGTTGGAGAGTGTTCCGATGGCTTTCAGCCGGCTATAGATGGCAAGTCTTGCGTATCGAATTGCAAATCCGGCGAGCATTTTGATAACACGGCTCAAAAATGTGTCAATGATGATATTAATAACTGCGGTGCTACGGACAAGAAGTGTTCTGATATCGTTTCACAATGGGTTAATGGTGATTGCGAATTAGGGGTTTGCAGAGTGAGTCAGTGCACTACGGGGTTCAGGCCTGGGTATGATAAATTGACGTGCGTTTCTGATTGTACATCAGATCAGCATTACGATAATACCGCTCAGAAATGCGTCGACGATGATATCCATAACTGTGGAAGCACCGGATATAAGTGTTCTGCAAATATTACAGGATGGGGAAACGGCTCGTGTACGAATCATCAATGTATCGTAAGTGAATGCATCGGTAGTTATCACGTCTATAACAATACCTGCGAACCGGATTCGGCATCGAATTGCGGTAATCACGATTATACGTGTTCAGAACACATTTCGAATTGGGCAAGTGGTAAGTGTACTAACCACGAATGCAAGTTAGGCGCTTGCTCCGGTGACTTTCATGTGAATGGCAATGCCTGTGAACAGGATTCGCTTTCGCACTGCGGAAGCCATGGCTATAAATGTTCTGATCAAGTCGCAGGCTGGAACGGCGGAACGTGTACCAATCACCTGTGCAAGGCAACCTCTTGTAAAAGCGGTTATCACCTTTATAATGATTCTTGTGAGGCTGATTCCGACACCCATTGTGGCTCTCATGGCAACAAATGCGAAACAGGCGAATCCTGTCAGAATAAGACGTGCAAATGCCCGGGTGGATATATGAATTCGACTTATAATAATAAAACCGTCCGAGCAGCTTGTATTACGACCAAGGATGATTTTATCAATTTCCGCAATGCCATCAATGCAGGCAATGTGTGGCCTTCGGATAATACAGATAAATACTATATTTTAACACGCAATGTCGCTCTCGGGACGCAAAGCAGCTGGGTTGGTGTCGGCACTTCGGCTAAACCTTTTGGGGGCATTTTTCTAGGAAATGACAAGACTATATCAGGCTCGCTGACTTGTTCCGCCGATTATTGCGGAGTCTTTGGATATATTGGGGCTTATCCGAATTCTACGGTCTTGACAGATCTTCGTTCTTCCGCCAACGTTAGCAGCAATTACAAGTTCGTCGGTGGCATCGTTGGTAGTTCTAATTATGCTGGACTCGTGAATCTGACTTCATCCGGCGCTGTGTCGGGGGATGCGACGGTTGGAGGCATTGCTGGTTATAACGCACCTGGGAATATCACGGGATGCACTTCGAGTGGATCAGTTACGGCCAAAGAGGGGGGTGCAGGCGGAATCGTAGGAAGTACGGCCGGATGCACGGTTTCAAATTGCAGTTCCTCTGGTACAATCACAGCTCCTAAAGGCACTGCAGGCGGGATCGCTGGGCAACTGAGTGGTGCCACCGTGAGCAATTGCCATACATCCGGAGATGTCTCGGCCAATAAATCCGGTTATGCTGGAGGCATTATCGGCGTCGTGAGTAGTGGAGGGACCATTCAAAATTGTTATGCCACAGGTAGTATTTCTGCAAATGGAACGAGTGGTGGGGTGGCTGGCCAGGGAAGCGGTCTTAAAGTCATTTCGTCCTATCACATAGGTACGGTGAGTGCTGCAAGCTACGCAGGTGGCTTGGTTGGCGAAATGCAATCTAGTTCATCGATTAAACAATCCGGAGCATTTGGATATATCTCAGGTTCTACCGTCGGTGGGATCGTCGGGAATATTGTTAAAGATGCGACATCGGTGGTTATCAACAACTCGTTCGCAGTCGTCGAGCTTAACGGAGGCAACATGGGGGGCTTGATCGGTTATTCAAACGCCACGAGTACGAGCGGTTCGAACATCGACTGCAACTGGGTTGGCTCCATTTTTAACAGTTCGTCTCCAAATAAAGGTGCCGTGTCTTATGGGCAGAAATCCTTTACTCAAAACGGTCCGGTTTATGTGTATAAGCCGACTTATTCATCCGCTTCCAATAAGGATTATGTCGCCAGCGAAAGTTCAACCTTCACGCTCACCAACAAAACCCCGATGGTTGGCAATACAGCCATGTTGAGTGCTCTTAGCGCTTCTTGTTCCGGTGGTAGCTGGAAAAACAAGAGTTGCGAGGTGAACAACGGGCTGTCCGGAAAAGATACCTATACCTTGCCGATGCCTGGAATCACGCCAAGCAATTGTAAATGAACATGATCCACGGGTTCTGTATGTAGCTGAATTGTTACCCGCATCCGTAATCATGCCGTGTATGTCGTTGCAAAAACCACATGAAGAATGTATAACGTCGTCGGTGTGATGCGTTGATTTTTGAGGAGAAATCATGAAAAAACGATTGTTCATAGGCATAATGACCATATTGGGTATCGCGGGGTGCACATTGGAGGATGGGTTTGAGAGAGGGAATGACTGTCCACCGAAGATGTTTGCCTATGATATCGATACAATATTTCAGGAACCGTATTTATGTATGCTTGATGAGAATGATGTGACGAGTGATGGTACACTCAATTGCATACCCTGCGATTTTAAGATGAATAAAGTTACGATCGATGAGCGTATCATTCTTGCCCAAAATAGTAATGGTAAGTTTGTATATTTAAATAAATATGATGATATAGATGAAAGTAGAAAGTACTTGAGCTTTGCTACCAAGGATTATATTGTTTATAGATATTCTGAGTATAAAGATTATGTGGGCAAATTAACAAAAAATGATGAGACCGTGGAGCTGTCTGCTATCGAAGGTTATTGTTCTAGGAAAGATATCATAAAATTTGATGAGTGTGAGCAAAATTGCAGTGACGATATTGAAGAAACTGTTTGCCCTGATGATTGCGAGTCTGTCTATCAAAGAATTCGCAAATGTTCTGCACTTGGAAATTATAGAAATTTCTTTAAATTCAACTCGTGTCCGGATGATGTGCCAATCTGTTCTTTTGATAGATACGAAAATGGCGATAAACAGTTCTACTGTAGTTTAAAAAGTAATAATAATTGCAGTCAAGAGAATCTAAAGGAATGCGAATTTCAGATTCCCAATTGGTATGAAGGCGAATGTAGAAACAATGCTTGTTTTGTTCTAAAATGTAAAAAAGGTTTTACTGCATCGGAGGATGGAAGAACATGTATTAAGTTGTGTAGTGCGGGATATCATTACAACAATACGGAGTGTGAAGAAGATAGTATTGAAAACTGCGGTGCCAAGGGGTATGTCTGCAGTGAAAATGTTCCTAACTGGGTTAATGGTGAATGTATAAAAGGGGGGTGCAAAAATAAGGAGCTTGATGAACTTGGTAATGAAAGTTGCATTGCCTGGTACCCTAGTGCCTGTATCGTAAGTGATTGTAAACCAGGTTTTAAAGCAAATTCGGATGGAAAATCCTGCGTTTCGGATTGTGCTGTTGGGCAGCATTATGATAATGCAAACGGATGCGTTTCCGATGATGTCGATAACTGCGGTGCTAAAGGACGTATTTGCAAAGACGAAATTAAAAATTCGTTAAACGTCAATTGTACAGAAGGAAAATGCATCGTCACTGAATGTAACAAGGGGTATACTGTAAATGGTAATGTTTGCACATCAAAGTGTTATAATACGCAGTATTATGATAGTGAGAACGGCGGGTGCAAAGATAGTGATGAAAATAACTGCGGTCAGAAAGATTATAAATGCTCTGAACATCTCTCTAATTGGAAGACTGGAAGTTGTATAAATAATACCTGTAAAGTTCAATCTTGCAAAACAGGCTATATTATTTTAGATAATGAGTGTAAAGCCGATTGCGGTACAACAAAGTATTACGACAGCTCTAGTGGTGCTTGTGTTGATAGTAATGTCTATAATTGCGGTCAGACAGGTTATAGGTGTTCAGAGCATATTTCTAACTGGTCAAATGGCGAATGCACGAGTAATGTATGCAAGGTTACTTCATGTAATTCAGGCTACAAACCGTCTTACGATGGGAAATCATGTGTGTCCGACTGTTCTGACACGCAATACTATGACAGTGATCAGGCAAAATGCGTTGATAGCAATGTGACAAATTGTGGTCAGAAAGGTTATAAATGCTCGGACAAAATTTTGAATTGGAATAACGGTAATTGTATTAATAATGTTTGTAAAGTGAGTTCGTGTAGTCAAGGTTATACAGTGAAGAATAATGCATGTGTATCGAGTTGCGATAGCCAAACACAATATTATGACAATGCAACTGGTGCATGTGCTAGTAGTGGTGTGAATAATTGCGGCCAGAAAGGTTACAAATGCTCAGAGCATATTTCTAACTGGGTCGATGGTAGTTGCACTACTAATGTTTGTATAGTGAGTACATGTTCTGACGGTTATAAACCGTCTTCCGATGGGAAAACTTGTTTACCCTATTGTTCTAATTCTCAATATTATGACAGTTCCGATGGTACTTGTAAACCCAGCGATAAGAACAACTGCGGTATAATTGGTTTCAAATGTACCGATTTAGCTGGTTGGGATACTGGTAATTGCGTGAATAATCAGTGCGTTGCGACTGGTTGTGAAAATTATTATCATCTTGATTCGAGTACAAATAAATGTGTTGCTGATACGAATGTGTGTTGTGGTTATAATTGTGATAGTTGTGATACATCATCTGGTTTTATGTGTATGTACGGTAGCTGTCAAACTCGATGTCCTTCTGGTCAAATATTTTGTCACGGCTATTGTTTTGCTTCCGATGTATTAGATCTAGTTCATATAGATGGTACAACTTGTGATTGTTCCGAAGGGTGGAGAAACCCAGATGGTAAATGGTCTAATGGATGTGAGGAAGATATACCATAAGCTCGATCGCTTTGATGGGACATCGCAAACACGCTTGCGCTAACCCGAAGAGCTCAAATCTGTTCAGCAATAAAAAACGTGCGCCATATCAACAATAGACAGAATTCAAGCTAGGCACGCACAATAATTATTCCTCACGTCGGTTCACCAATAAAAAAAGCCGTGGGTTTGTTCCCACGGCTTTTTTCTTAGCCAAAATTAAAGCTAATATCGACCAATCCCAACAGCGAGAAAATGGCAAAAACGATAAACAGAACCGCGATAATCACGAGGAATCCGACGCCTATCAGGGTGACGTTGGACATTGCATGATGTCCTCCCGTACGTTCGGTATGGCGAATGACGGTTTCCTGCTGAATCGGCGACAACCCAATCTGTGTCGGGGCCGTAGATTCAGCCGATCGCGATTTGTGGAGCATTCCGATATCGGAGAGGTTGCGCCCGCTTCGAAGTTCATTCTCCAACACCGACGGCGGATCGGACTCATCTTCTACGTGCTGCAATGCATCGAAGAATTCACCGGCATCCTTATATCGATCCGCCGGATTCTTTGCACATGCCTTGTTCAGAATGGCCTCGATGGCCGTTTCTTTGTACAGTTCCGGAATGTTGAGCGGTTCATAGGCCTGTTTGAACGCGACATCGAAGAGCGAGTCGCCGTCCACTGCGGCTGTACCATTCAGCAACTCGTACAAAATAAGACCTGCCGAATAAACGTCCGTCCATGGCCCGAGTTTGCCGCGGTTCAGCTGTTCCGGTGCCATATATTGCGGCGTGCCGTAAATCCTTCTGGAATCTACGGACGTCAGTTCCTGGACTTCGGCGTCCTCGCCACTCCCGATGGCCTTGGAAAGACCAAAGTCGAGAATGACGACCTGATCGGCATACCCTTCTTTTTTCGACAGAATGATGTTGGCCGGCTTCAGATCGCGGTGGACAATCTGATGCTTATGAGCTTCCTGGAGACCGCATAACAGCTGGCACATGATGTTTCTGGCTTTCTCGAATCTCATCGAGCCATACTGGGCAAGACGATCGTCGAGACGATCACCGCGAACCAGTTCCATCGTCATCCAAATCACGCCGCGTTCGAGAACGCCGCTGCTATAAAGTCGGACGATATTCGGGTGTTCCAGTCGAGAAACAATATCGATCTCTCGATTGAATCGCTTCTCAATGTCCTCGCATTCATTCTTTGCCGACGGCAAAATCAGCTTCAGAGCCTCTTCTCGCCCGAGCGTGAGGTTCTTTGCCTTATAGACCGCACCAAACCCACCGCGCCCAAGTTCGGAAACGATTTGATAACCGCCAACCTTGTCGCCGGTTTTGGGCAGTACGAAATGCTCGGCATCGTCCCAACGGTTTTCATCCTTTTCAAAGACGAGCGTCCGCTCGAACTCGGATTTGGGAACGACCGGCGCATTTGACATGTCCGGAGCCGTTTCGCGTTCAGGCTCATCATCGCCAAATTCAACCGTCGCCGAAGGAACAACGCGCTGTTTTGCCGCGTTGAACATGTCTTCATTCAAATTATTGAACGATCCAGCTTTGGGCAGGCTTTCGGAACTCGGTGAATCTGAACCGAATTCAATCACGGTCCCTGTTCCGGCACTTTTGCCTATGCCGGCGCTTTTGCCTATGCCACCGAATTTGCTAACATCAGATTTGCTAACGCCAGCGCTTTTGCCAGTGTCGCTTTTATTGCTCTCAGTCCCCTTCGGAACTGACTTCAAAACGGAGGATGACAACGGTTCCATTTCCGTCGTCTTGATGTCTATTTCGCCATCGTCCTCATCCTTTTTGGACGGCGAAACAACGTCCTTTTTCGCTTCAGAAACCGACGTTTCATGAACCGCTTCGGATTTGCTTTCCTTCTTTTCTTCCGCGGGAACGCTTTCCGGTTTTTCGTCCTCTTTCTTTTCAGCCGGCTTCGAAATCTCTGCTTTTTCTTCCGGTTTCTTGTCCTCGGATGCCTCTGAATCCTGCGTCTTTACTTCAGATTCTTTCTCCTCAGGCTCCTTGACTTCCGCCTTTTCTTCCTTCGATTCATCCTTTGCAGCATCTGACGCCGCTTCAGACTTCTTTTCGCTTTCTTCTTTGCCCTCGTCTTTCTTGCTAAGCAAACTGTCAAACAGCGAATTCGCCATCTGGCTTGATTCTTCACTATTCTCTGCAAGCGTGGGTGAAAGCGTGCCGAAATCGAAGTCAAACAACGAATCGGACTTACCTAAGAGACTGTCGAACGAACCTGTTTCTGATTTTTCGGAACCCTTTTCGGCGGATTCCGACCCAAAATTTAATTTTATGTCGTCTGTTGAACTCATCGTATACCTGCCATGGAAATACAAAAGCCGCATTGTATTCTACTCGCATTCCATGTCGATTTGCAAGTTTTGAACGTATTAAAGCTACATATCGGTTTATTTATCCGCCATGCTCGCCTATTGGCATACGGCGAGCGCGCCGCGCTATTGCATACGCACGGCGATTATCGTGGCGCTCGCCTATTGACATACGGCGAGCGTGCCGCGCTATTGCATACGCGCGGCACAATAAATTCGGTGCAATACGGCACTCCGGATTATTTGTCCGGGCACATCGACGTCACGCCCGACACGTATGAATGGATTTCATCGCGCCAGAATTCGCCATCGAAGTTCCAGTAGGCATCGGTCTCGCGTTTTTGTATCGTCGCGGAGGTTTCGGCAACGTTCGGCGATTCGCATTTGCCACCGGCGGCCACGATTTTCAGGCATTCGGCCTCGCGCTTGCGCTCGGCGAGTTTGATTTCAATCGCAATCTGTGATGCAGAAATATCAAGCGTATGGAGTTCCGTGAGGGTTTTCTCGTAAATCCCTGCAATCGTGGTGGACATGCGTTGCTGATGAATGCCGATGGACTTGTCATAGACATCCTGAAGCATCGGCCACGATGTGAAACTTGGGCCTGAAGCCTTTGATAGTTCTCGCCTTTCGTCGCTCAGATGCCTGATCGTTCGATGCAGATGGCGGAACTCGGGATCGTTGATGACGCGTCGATAGGCGCTGTCCGGCAGACGTGAATCCGACGGCGATGTGGCATATTGAATGACTTGGTTATAAAAATCGCGGGACGGCGTTTCGGCGATGTACGACATGAGCGCGTCGGCGTCGGCAAGCGTGGTGCTCCTGAAGGTTTCGATGGTTTTGGCTGCCATCTCGTAACGGCAAAGCCCGAGATAGGCCGATGATTCGATGATGAGCAGATCGGGTAGCCAGGCATGGCGGAAAATCGGCGCTCGAAGCGCGTGCGTGATCGACAGAACATGCCCGTAATTGCCTGCAAAGAGCTGTCCCCACGCGTTTTCGAGAAGCGCGTCGCGGAGATGGTGGCTGTTCACGTCGACTTGTCGATAGAACTCATCGGCCATGTCAAACGCGCGGTTTTCGTAGGCAATGCGGGCGAGCGACAGCCAGGCCAGATTCGACTGCTCGAACGCGTCTGAGGATTTGTTATTTTCTAGCGCTTTGATGGCGTTGGTGAGATTCGACGCCGCTTGCTTGAACTTGAAATCTGGGGCCCGGACATCGAGTGCGGCCAGCAGAATGCGTGCCTTGGCATAGTATTCCGAACTCTCCGGAATGTAATTCAGCAGCTGACGGGCCAGCTTGACATCGGGAGACTGTCCGAAAACGAGGCTGTAACCCATAAAATAAAGGAACGCAGGACGTGCGGCCTCATCGACTTCTTCGTAGTGCGGCTTGATGAGAAGCGGCGCAGAACTCATGTAATCTGCCGCGTGTGCCGCATCCATGAATGTCTGGAAGATGTTCGAATAATCGACGAGTTTCGCCTTCGACTGAAGAGCGATGTCGAGATAAATCGCCCCCATGCTAGGCGCTTTCAGGTCGTTGAGTGCCAGACCAATGCACTCGTGCAGGTAGGCGTGAAGGGGCGTGTCGACAGCCGGTTTGACCGAATCCATCATGGCCAGGCAGGATTCGAGGGCGCTTACGGAATGCTCGCCAATCATGTCGATGTAATCCAGAACTTTCGGCAGTTCTGAGTTATCTGCTCGCTCTTGCTCCGTCTGATTCTGTATTTTGGCCGTCCGGCGAGCGATTTCGGCCTGGACAGAATACGTCTCGTAGGCGTCGACGAAGAATTTGCGGAAGACTTGCGGAATATTCGAGGATTCCAGCGGCGCAAGAATCGTGTTGTCGCCGACGGCCTGCTGTGAAGTGGTCTGCTCTGTCGATGTTTCTGGCGTCCCTTCCGAAGGCGGTTGCGTTGTATCGTCTGAAGAACCATTCGCCGATTCCGGTACCGTGTCCGCTGGCGCGTTCGTATCTGAACCCGGCAGGTTTACTGGAGGTTCGGGCTTGTTCTTGGTCTCGATGGCTTGAATAACGCGATCCGAAATGCCGGCCGATTTCAATGTATGGTAATCTTTTTCCGAAAGCGTCGGGATGCTGTCTGCGCTTGAAATGATGGTGATGAGAACATCGTCGGAAAGCCCCTGCCCGGCCATTGTCACGATTTCGTTGAGCGTGAGCGCGTCGGCCGAAGGTGTGCCGGCCATCATGCCGAAAACGAGTGCGGTCGAAGCCAGAACTATTTTGAAAAATTTATTCATCGATCTGACCTCTTACAATTGCGGCAAAAAGAAACTGACGCCGACGGAAAGCGTGCAGGGAACCAGCCACTGTTCCGGTGCATGATAAAACCTCAGGGAAGCCTCGATTCGAAGCGCGAGCCAGTCGAGGAAGAAAATGTGCATGTCGGTGCCAAAAATACCTTCGGCATGGGCCTTGAGGCTTCGATCTGTGCGGTTGTCGTTGACCGATTGCGAGAAAACCACGCCGATGCCCGCAAAAATACCCCAGTCAAATCTGGCGAGATTTTGCGTTTCGACAGTCGATTTGCCGTAGACGGGATGGAACGATGCCATCAGGCTGATGTCGCCAAGCTGTTCATCGCCGAGCAGTTTCGTGTCGATCGTGCTCTGGTGCTTGCCCATGAATTCTCCAAGCGTCGTATCGGTATGGAGTTTGAGCAGAGAACCTCGAAGCATGAGTCCCCACATATCGTCAAAGTGGTAGTGCACGTCGAGGAAAATCGGGAAATAGTTGTAATAGTCGTCGGTTGGGACGAAGCCGAAATTGAGCGCGAACTCGAATCGGCGAGCCGTGGTAAAGACCTGTTGTCCTGTCACGGCCGGGACGTCCTGCGTCGTCCAAATCTCGTCCAGATCGTCGTCGATGGGATCTGCCATTGCCGTGGTCGAAAACAGGGTGACGGCAAAAAAGACTGCCAGGCAAAGGAGGCTGGATTTTATCAGTTTGTTCATCATCCGCCTCCGTTAAATCAGGAATGAAACGCTGAGCGAGAACTCGGAAGCCGTTCCGAGTCCCTTGTCGTTCTGTTTTCCGAAAAGGTATTCCCGGAAATCCATTCTGAGGCCGACGAAATCGAGGAACACGAATCGCACGCCGATCCCCAGGTTGCCCTCGAATGACGCGCCGTATTTAATCGCACCGATTTCCACGGTGTCGGGCGTTTCGACGATTTGGACGCCAAGCCCGGCGGTCAGGTTCAGATCGAAGTGAGCGATGCCGCGATTCGCCAGCGCAAATTTACCCATGAATGGCGAAAACACTGGATTCACCGCAATCCTCGCGACTTCGTACTCTTTCAGTTTGACGCTTCGCAGCTGGGTTTGCGATGCCGTGTCGCCCATCAGTCGATCGTAGGTCGGTGTCGTAAAACGCATGCATTTTTGCCCGGATGCACGCACCTGGTTCGATCCCGTTTCGTCGCTGAAACAACCCATATAGGATGCCGAAAGTTCCAGCGAAACCCATTCTTTGAAGTGATAGGCACCGCGAAGTGTGACGGGAAGATATACGAGGAAAATGTCGCTCGCGATCGTGCCAAGTCCAAGGGAAATCTCGCCACGACCGGCTTTCGTAAACGGACGCGCCTCGACGACGGCTATCGCTTTTTCCGAAGAACTTTGCATGACCAAATCGTGTTCAGTCAGTTCCTCGGGCAGATCGTCGTCGAGTGAAACGATTTCCTCGGCCTGCGACTGCAGGGGGCATAACAACAGGGCGGCGGACAGAATCCAGCTGGACAGGGATGATTTCATTCGGCCGCTCCGGTGGAATAGATGAGTCGATAATCGACGGTTTGAGTGTCTTCGTTCATGCGCTGTGCTTCGAAGGTAACGGCGGATTCGCCGACTTTGGCAACGAATGTCGTGGCCAGTCGATAGGTCATGTTATCGGGAAGTGTGGCCGTAAAATCGAGATCGACATCCCAGTGGGACTCGGTGTTGATCGCGATATTCCTCATAATTGTCGAAAACTGCATGGGATTGGCAAAGAGATAGTGCGTTCCGCATCCCATGCGCACGGCATCCGCATAAGGACGGTGTGTTTTTCCTGCCGTGAGTTCAAGCCAGTGAAGCGGCATCCCCGACGTTGTGACGAGCTGCCTGAAAAATGCTTCGCGCTCGGAATCCGTGTCGGCATTCGGAATGCCGTCTGTCATGGCAATCATTGCCTTCGAGTAGGACGACGATGGGCTGTCGAGGAGTTTCGTGATCGAGGCCGTCGCGGTTTCCCATATCGGGGAATTGCCGCTTGGCGTCGGATATTTCGACATCACGTTCGAATTCCACTGAGCCTCAGTGCGCATCCAGGCTTCAGAGGCATCGTAAACGCCTGTCGATCCCGTCCCGTTCGCAAAATGCGCCGAAAACTCGAACCGAGGCGAGTTCTCGTCTGTCAAGGCCAGGCCGTCCATGAACTGATTGAGACCGACTTTTCGATATTGCCACGGATCGGTTGCCACGGAGGCGTTGGGAATGCCGGTTTCCGTGCTCCCGTCGAGTGACGATGAGTTGTCGATGACGAATGCGAATGTCCTCCCCACTGAATTTTCGTTGAAAACATTGGGGTTGTTCGCCATGGTTTTGGTTCGGAAATGCGTGAATCGCGGCACTGACGCGGTTTTGATTTGGGTCGGATAAACGCAGAATCGATTGGGGGGATAATAGTATTGCGACAGGCCCATCTCTGTTGCGCTCGAGCATTGGGCACCAGTCGGGCATTCTTCAACCGAAGTGCATGACAGATCGTTCCCTGTATCGTCGACGACGAAAAACCAGCCGTCATAAAACGTGATGTCCGAGGCGTTGAAATTGCGCCCGGGATCAAGGACATCGTTGAGGGCCGCATATCGGTGTCCCGGCATCAGATGGGAATCCCATGAGGTCAGGATGGAAAAACGAAATATCGCGTCCGTGGTGTCCGCGCTCGTTGCTCCGCAATGGCTTGCGATGAGCCCCTGCGGTATGGCTTCGATGATCTGCTCTTCCTGAAATGTCAGTTCTGCGACCGTGTCGCAGCCCCCAAGGACGAGAGCCGAAATCAGAAGTGTTATATAGGGTTTGATTCGGTTCATGCCGTTTGTCTGTTGCAGGTTTTCACCTGTCTAAAAACCAGGCTCGCCATGAGATCCTGGCCGTTTTTCGGTTTGAATTTGCAGTTTACATTCTGCCAAACGTTTCATACTGCCATTTTATCGGCAAAAATGGCATTTTTTTGTGAACCGAAAATTAAGAATTTTGTAACTGTTCAGACCCAGCAAAAACGCACGGTGTATCGGCCGCAGGCCGATAGCCGTGCCCATTCGCCGTATGCGCAATGCGCATAGGCGAGAACCATAGCAGAGACGTGTGGTTCACACGTCTCTCGCCGCCGTATGCGCAACGCGCATAGGCGAGAACCATAGTAGAGACGTGTGGTTCACACGTCTCTCGCCTCATGTGCCGCGTATGAAATAGCGGCACCCCAAAGAAAAATATTAATTAATATTCACCCCGCCACCCGCGGCTGGCACGATGATCGAAACCTTCCGTTCGCCGAATGACACGCCTGTCGTGGGATCGTAAACTTCGATATAGGCCGTAAATACTTGCGCTTCGTTAATTGGGGTCACACAGGTGTCGTTCTGCGCGAGAACCGTGAAGTGAAGTTCGGCGCCCTTGACATCGGCACTCGATGTTCCGGGTGCGAAGTTTTTAAACCCGTTGTCATAGTCCGCATCGCCAACAGACGTCGGCACAGCAACGGGATTGCACGAATGCTCGGGTTCGTTGGGCGGAGCCACATATTGCGAAGCCACGACCTGCTTGATAAAGCACGACGTATCGACGGACGAACCGGGAATGCTTTCACCGCGAATCTTTGTTGCCACTTCGTAAGTCCCGTATTTAATCAGGGCATCGACGCCTTTGACGACGTAAGTTGAAACATCGTTCATATTCGCTTTATAGGCGAGCACGCACTGATCCGGCTTGCCGTCGATCGTGACCGGAGAGGTCGTTTCGGCACCGAGGCAACACTGACCGCCGCACTGATTCTCGAATGCACATGCCGGAACGACAGCGTTGGACTCTCTCGACCACAGCGTCATCTGGCCAAACACGTCGGCAACGTACTGACTGGTGTCCTGAGAAGTCACGTTAAGCGTAATGACGCGAATGCCCTTGTTTTTCAGCACCGGAATGAGATCGGAAGTATAGTGCGGGCTGTTGACGTACGACTGATAGCTGAAGAAATCCGGAAATCCGCTGAGGGGATACTGCGATGTCGATTTATCGTGTGAATAGACGTCCGTCGTATGAATCACGACGGGAAGCGAATCATTTCGGAAATCGACGCCGCCCCAAGTGTTGGGAGCATTGTTGTGCTTTGCAATACTGCCGCCAGTCCATGAATACGTGGTACTTATGACCTGAGTGGCTGAATACAAAAACCATCCGGACTGCGATCCTGCATTCCACGAAACGCCGGAACCCGTGGCTATTTGATAGAGAGATTCTGCACCGCTTTCGGCACCGTCCGCGCCGTTACGCGTCGTAAACAGGCTGTTCTTCGTATAATTGGTAACGGTATTTTCGTCGGTCGAAATGGTACCGAGAACGCGGAAGGGAAGATCGCCGTCATCCGAAACACCGCACGGATAGTATATCGTCTGTCCCGGTGTATTGTTGATAATGACGTTATTATCGGCAATGCAGTTGACCGGAAAATCATCGAAATTGGTGAGGCCAAATCCGCTGTCCGGGACGATGTTGCGAACTTTTGAAATGACGTTGCCGATGTTAGTTTTGACGTTATTAATTGCATTCGTCATGGATCCCGTCGTATCGACATTGAAGACGAGGTCGAGTTTTTTGACGGAGGGTTCGAAGAGGAGATCGTCAGATTCTCGCGTTCCACCGTATGGAAGCACAAAATAAAACTCGAAAACATCTTTTACGCCGAGGTTTGGATTGCAGATGAGATCCGTCAGCGCATTAATTTTCTGGCCGTTGAGCAGACCATGCTGAATGGCATATTGGGCGGCAACGTATTCTGCCCCATCTGGATAGCCGTCTTCATCCTGATCGTAATCCATCGCACCTATTTTACCTGGACAGGAAATTTCATCGACATCGCGAAGGGCATCGCCGTCGCAGTCTGCCGTCCGAAAACAGAATGTGACATTGCCGAGTGTATCGGTAAAATATGTCGCATTTCCGTCTGAATCGACTTCGTCCTTGTCCGGCGTTCCGTCGTTATCGCTGTCGAGATCATACCGATCGAGAATGCCGTCGCCATCGGTATCGACAGTGCTTTCAATGCTGTCGGGGATGGTGTCGCCGTCGCTGTCGGAATCGTTGTAATCTGGAATCGTGTCGCCATCGGAATCCCAGGGATTGTCAATCGTTCCGGGGGTACACCAACTCGAGTCGCATTTCCGGCCGGGATTGCCGTCCTTATTGAGAACTCCGGCAATTTCGTCAGTATCAAATACGCCATCGCCGTCGTTGTCGTCTGACTTATAGTCTGGAACACCGTCGTTATCGGTGTCGACGGGATGATTCGGATCGTGCCCGGCTTCCTGTTTGTCGGGAATATGATTGCCGTCGGAATCCGTCGACAGGAAATCGTACACGTCGTCGAAGTCGGAATCCTCCGGTTCATCCGCAGGAATGCCATCGCTCCAGGCCTCGACACTGTCGGGAATCGTATCGCCATCGCTGTCGAGATCCTCGCAGTTGGCAAGGCCATCTCCGTCCGTATCGACGTCACACGCATCGTAATAGTCGACGATCGTGTCCCCGTCGGAATCGGTCGTCAATAGCGAGGGATCGTAAGGTTTGTCGGGATTATCCGGTTTGTCGGGATTTTCGGGTTTGTCGGGCGTGGTGGTGTCTTTTACACAGCTTCCGTCTTTGCAAACCTGCCCATTGGGACAGTCATTTTTTTGCGTACAGTTGGAACTGATGACTGCACCTCCGTCTTCGGAACACGCGAATGAGAACGCGGAAATACCGGCCAGTGCCATTGCCAGGAATAGTCTTTTCTTCATATTTCTCCAGTTAGATGTCGTTCAGAATTGTAGTCTCTCGAAATCGACGAACTGTATTAGCAAATCGAACGGTGAAAATCTATGAACAGACTCTAACAGACCCTAACAGAGTTTCTTTAAGTACGGAATGCTATCGAAACGAGGCAATAGACAATAGGCAGTAGTTGATAATTCTACACCTTGAGGTGATTCTGAATTACAGAGTTTAGTCCATTCCAAGTGATGCAAACGGGTGAGCGCAAGCGAACCCGAATCCCCTCTCCCATTGGGAGAGGGTGCCGCTTAGCGGCGGGTGAGGTCAGTGAAAACACAATCCCGCAGAAATGGCACTTGACCTCCCAAAATCGTGACTACGTTTCCGTATTCGCGTTCCGGATTCGGAGCGTCACATTGTGATCGAATACGAATAATGGAGGAAACTTATGAGATTGGAAAAATTGACGATTAAATCCAGGGAAGCCATTGAGTCGATGCAGAAGATTTGTGCGCAGTTCAAACACGGTGAAATGACGTCCCTCCACCTGCTGGATGCCCTTTGTCTCCAGGGCGGTATTGTGACTTCGCTTCTCGAACGCATAGGCGTCAAAGGCGTCAAGACGGCAGTAGAAGAAACGTTGAAACGCCTTCCGCGTGTGACGGGTACGGATGCCTCGATGTCGCGTGAACTCAGCGGCGTTCTGGAAGCCAGCCAGTCCATCGCGACGGATATGAAAGACGAATACGTCTCGACGGAGCACTTCATTCTGGCCATGGCACGTGAACGCTGTCAGGCACGGGAAATCCTCAAGGCGGCCGGTGTCAAATACGAAGACCTTTTGAACGCACTCGTCGATGTGCGCGGCAATCAGCGCGTGACGAGTGAAAACCCTGAATCGACGTTCGAAGCCCTGAAACAATATACGCGAGACCTCACGGACGACGCACGGCGTGGAAAAATCGACCCGATTATCGGCCGTAATGAAGAAATCCGCCGCACGCTTCAAGTCCTTAGCCGCAAGACCAAGAATAACCCGGTTCTAATCGGTGAACCCGGTGTCGGTAAAACCGCAATCGCGGAAGGCATTGCGCAGCGTATCGCATCCGGCGATGTCCCGGAATCCCTTAAAAATAAACGCGTCCTTGCCCTCGACCTCGGTCTTCTGATCGCCGGTGCAAAATACCGTGGCGAATTCGAGGAACGTCTCAAGAGCGTGCTTTCGGAGATCTCGGCGAGCAATGGATCGATCATTCTGTTTATCGATGAGCTTCATACGCTGGTTCATGCAGGCGGTGCCGAAGGCGCAATGGATGCGTCGAACATGCTCAAGCCCGCATTGGCGCGTGGCGAGCTGCGTTGCGTCGGTGCCACGACATTGAAGGAATATCGAATCATCGAGAAAGATGCGGCTCTGGAACGCCGTTTCCAGCCCGTCATGGTCGACGAGCCGTCCGTGCAGGACGCGATCACGATTCTGCGTGGCATTAAGGAACGGTACGAAATCCATCACGGCATCCGCATTACGGATGGCGCGATTATCGCGGCCGTGAATCTGAGCAAGCGCTATATCGCTGACCGATTCCTGCCCGACAAGGCCATCGACCTCGTCGATGAAGCGGCGGCGGAACTCAAGATGGAAAGCGAAAGCCTCCCGACGCCTATCGATAAAATCGAACGCGAGCTCATCGAACTCGAAATCCAGCGCCAGGCTCTTAAGCGCGAGACAGACGACGCCTCGCTGGCGCGGCTGGCCAAAACCGAAGCGGAAATCGCGAACCTGCGCGAAAAATCGTCCGACATGAAGGCGCGTTGGAAACACGAGCGCGAGCTTCTGGCCGAAATGAAGCAGTGCCGTGCGCAGCGCGATGACCTCCGCATTGAAATCGAAAAAGTCCAGCGGCAGGGCAATTTCGACCGCGCAGCCGAACTCCGTTACGGCAAAATGCCCGAAATCGAGAAGCGCATTGAAGCCATCCAGGCCGAGATGAAATCGTATGCGGATGCAAACGAATCCTTCCTGCGCGAAGCCGTTCAGGCCGAAGATATCGCGGCGATCGTCGCTCGCTGGACGGGCATTCCCGTTCAGAAAATGCTTTCGGGCGAGCAGGAAAAATTGATGCACCTCGAATCGCGGCTCCACGAGCGCGTGATCGGGCAGGACGAAGCGGTTCAGAGCGTTTCTGATGCCGTGCGTCGGTCGCGTGCGGGGCTTCAGGATCCGCGCCGTCCCATCGGCAGCTTCACATTCCTCGGGCCGACAGGCGTGGGCAAGACGGAGCTGGCAAAATCCCTGGCCGACCTGCTGTTCAACGACGAGCAGTGCATGGTGCG
>JAZODZ010000619.1:0-4548 GCA_045597285.1 Myxococcota bacterium | reverse complement strand
GGCGTGAGTGCGGCAGTGCTGCACACATCGGCGAGTTCAGACCATATCGGGTTTTGGTCTTTCCAGGGGATGCTGTCGAGTTCTTTCATAGATTACCCGCACGTAATGTCTGAACATCCTGAACAGGCAATCCTGTGGTATCGACGATGAAATCATCGTCCATCCCTTTTTGGATTAATGCAAGCGCAATCTCGCGCTTTTCTTCTTTTCTGCCTTTCTCTTCCTTCGCAAGAAACGTGGCTTCGAGATCCCATTGTTTGCGCGTTTTGTTACACCCCCCTCTTATTCGGATTCCATAGTATCTTATGGAGCTGAAGCTGAAAACGGACGCGCTCCGAATACTCGGGTAGCCTTGTGCTGATAGATTTGGCGAATTCTACAAGTGCCAGCGGGTCGCATTCACCATAGACAGGCGATAAAAATATTATTGCATTGATCTTATTATCTCTGAGTATGGAAAAACATTCCTCGAAATCTGATTCTATGAGAACAAATTTTAATACATCTTTGGTTCGTAGCTGACATATATATTTTTCTGGATTGCTGTTCCCGCAAAGGCTTGAACTGCTTTTATAATCCATCGTAATTGTAATATTATCGGCATTGGGCAGGGCCAGAATTTCATCGACTGGAAGGCTGCCGTTTGTTTCGATATTGACGAGGAATCCACGGTTTGTCAGTTCTTTGATAAGACTGAGCGAGTGCGGTTGCAGGAGCGGTTCGCCCCCTGTCAATGTAATGCGTTTATTTTTATAATTGCACGCGGAATTAATAATATCATTTAATTCCATTTCTTCGCCGCAGTGCAGTTGCGAAGCATATCCCGTATCACAAAACCTGCATTTCAGGTTGCAACCGCTCAACCGTATAAACGTTGCCGGATTCCCAGTATATATCCCCTCGCCATCGATACTGGAAAATATCTCGCTGACATATAGCGTTTGCATTATTTTTTCCATATTGCGATATTGCCGGACGATTCCTGAACCTGAACTTCGGTGCAGCATTCACCGATGAGATCGGCAATGAATTTTGCGATATTTTCTGCCGTGGAATTCACTCTTTTGCCATTTATTATAATACGGTCGGTAATATCCTTGTGGTCCAGCGCTTCCATGACGGTCTTTTTGATATGCGAGAAATCATACACCATGCCGGCTTCATTCAGTTCCATGCTCTCGCACGTGATTTCAATGATCCAGTTGTGGCCGTGCAAACCGCCGCATTTGCTTTCGTATGGGAGTTCCAGTCTGTGGGAAGCGCTGATTTCCAGTCTTTTTTTAACGATATACATAGGATTCCTTGGTGTGGCATTGGGTGTGGTAGATGCGCCGCAGGCGCATCCAAGCCGTGCGAAAGCACGGCAAAAGCGGCGTATGCGCCGTGGCGCATAGCCGCGAAAGCGGTGCGTGGCGACAGCGAGCACCGCCAAATAGAAAAGGGGCGTATGCGCCGCAGGCGCATAGCCACTGGGCCGTGCGTAGCGACAGCTAGCACGGCCACCAAAACAATTACGAACCGCTGACGGCGATGTCGTCGATGCGGATGGACGGAATTCGGTGCGTCGTGTCGGTGCGCACGTCGTTGCCGACCTCGGACAGGCGCTGCCACAGATCGGTGTGATTGCCGGTGATGTTCATTTCGGAAACCGGCGTCGTGAGCTTGCCGTTTTCGATGGCGACGCCGACGATGCCGTGCGAGAAATCGCCGCGCGTGCTGTCCTGGTTGCCGCCGAGAAGGCCCGTGACGTAGATGCCGTCTTTGACATCGGCGATCATTTCATCGAGCGATCGCGTGCCGGGCGTCAAAACGAGGCAGGAGTCGCCGCCGGTCGTAGGCGTCATGCCGAGTTTGTTGGACTCGTAAGTGTCGAGATAGTACTGTTTGAGCGTGCCTTTTTCGAAGATGGACATGGGATGGAGCGATACGCCTTCGCCGTCGTACGTGCGAGAACCCAGGCCGCGTTTGAGCAGCGGGTTGTCCGTGAGATCGAACAGATCCGAGGCGAGTTTCTGACCCAGCTTGTCCTGGAAATAGGAGCTTTTCATGACGAGGGAAATGCCGCTGAGCGGGGAGAGGTATTTCTGGATGAGGGACGAGGCCACGCGGCGGTCGAAGATGATCGTGCGGTTGGCGGTCGGCAGTTTTTTCTGCCCGAGTTTCATCGCGCAGAATCTTGCGCAATCATCGGCGAGCTGTTGCTGTGTTCGGAGATCGGCGAAATACCTTGCGGATGAATAAGCATAGTCGGATGGCTTCTTGTCGCCGTCGGTGAGCACAACACTCGTGCCGCCGGAAAAAGACGTGCTCTTTCTGCCGCCGGAAAAGCCGTTTGTCGTGGCCATAAATGATGAATTCAGGGCGACTTCGAACTCGACTGTGACATCGGTAATGGGGAGCTCGGTGTGCGCCAGCGAGAGTGCTTCGAGGGCTTTGCAGTACTCGACGAGATCGTTCGGTGTCATGGCCTCGGCCTTGGGATCGTAGATGTCGAGGTCGTCGGTGCTTCGGTTTTCATAGCGCGAGGGATCGGCGAGCGTCCGCGCGGGATCTTCTTCGAGCAGGCGGGTCATTTTGATGCAGTTGCCGATGAATGCGTCGAGCGATTCCGCACGCATATCGGACGTCAGGAACTGTCCGTATTTTCCGTCGACAAAGAGCGTGAGGATGAGCGAGGATTCTGTGGCGCTCGTCATGGTCTCTATTTTCTGCTTTCGCCAGGACATGTTCATCGACGACGTCTGGCGAGCGAGTATTCTTGCGTTCTGTGCACCGAGTTTTTTCGAGGTTTCGATGGCGTGCGCAACGATATTCTGAAAGTCGGACATTAGTTACCTCCCACAGTGATAGAAGAAACGAGAACTGAAGGCATACCGAGGGAAACGGGCACGCTCTGGGCATCTTTGCCGCATGTCCAGCCACCTTTGTCGAACAACTGGTCGTTAGCGACGAGGGTAATTTTGGACAGCGTGTCCGGGCCGTTGCCGATGATATTGACATCCTTGATGGGAGCGGTCAGCTTGCCGTCTTCGATGAGATAGCCGTTTTTGACGTAGAACGTGTAGTCGCCCGGGCCGATGAACACCTGGCCGTTCGTGTATTTTTTGCAGAAAATGCCGTATTTGACGTCTTTGATGAGTTCGTCGAATTCGTGCGTGCCGTTTGCCATATAGGTGACGCGCATGCGGGGAATGGGGGCGAATTTGTACGATTCGCGGCGGCCTGAGCCGGTCGGCGCGACGCCGTAATGTTTCGCGCTGATTTTGTCGTACATATAGCTTTTGAGGATGCCGTTTTCGACGAGGATGGTGTTTTGCGTCGGGGTGCCTTCGTCGTCGACGTTGAGTGCACCGCGGGATTTGTTGATGAAGCCCGAGTCGCCGATTGTGACTTCGTCGGATGCGACGCGCTGGTTCATCTTGGTGGCGAAAATGCTGGCTTCTTTGCGGTTGAAGTCAGCCTCGAGGCCGTGACCGATGGCTTCGTGAAGGAGGATTCCTGAAGCGCCTGCCCCCAGCACGACCGGCCATTCGCCGCCTTTCGGCTTGACCGCTTCGAAGAGAATGGCGGTGTCCGCGATGGCTTCGTCGATCAGTGTGTTGACCTTTTCTTCCGTGATGTCTTCGAATGCGCCGAGGCCGGCAATCGATCCGCCGTTGGTCTGGCGTTCTTCGCCGCGCTGCATGACGATGCTGAGGTACAGCGTGTAATACGGCTGCGAATCGGTGGCGTTAATGCCGTCGGACGTGTTCACCATGATGATGCGCTGTGTCCATGTCATGCTGACGACGACCTGCACGATGGACTCGTCTTTTGCGCGGACTTTCGCGTTGATGCTCTGAAGCAGGGACGTGGCGCGAGTCAGGTCAAGGCTGGTCCAGAGATACTCGGTGTCATACCAGGTCTTGAACTCGGCGGCCTTGCGCGGGTTCACGGTGCCGACGCCCGTGCCCGGGGCGATGGCGGCGGCAGCTTCGGCCGCACGGAGCATGTCTTCGAGCGTGAGCGATTCTGTAAACGCATAGCCGACCTGATCATCCTGCACACAGCGGGCGCCCATGCCGAGATTGACTGTCGACACAGCCTTTGCAACTTTCCCGTCCAGAAGCTGGATGTGGCCGAGTGTCGAGTGCTCAAAAAACAGGTCGCCGAACGTCCCGCCGCGTGAAAGCGTCTTGGCGAGGACCTGATCGATCATGTCCTGGGTGATTCCGAAGTTTTTGCTAAAATAATCGCTGTTCGTGTCAACAGATTTGATGATCGGCGAAGGCATTTGTGTTTCCTTTTTCGATGAGGCACAGCCAACCAGCGGCAACGCCGCCGCTGCCAATGCTCCGGTTGTTAAAAAATCACGTCGTGTCAAGTTCATAAATGCTCCTATTTGGCAGAGAAAAAGCCGATGTATGTTATCATAAATATGGGCATTTCAGTGATTCAAATTTGCGATTCTTCCCGTTGTTCCAAATTTCCGCGTTTCCTTGAAAAATCGCATTGTTCAAGCTATAATGAAATTGCTTCATTTTGTCTTCCCGTTCAGGAGTCAGAACA
>JAZODZ010000618.1:0-18588 GCA_045597285.1 Myxococcota bacterium | reverse complement strand
TGTAATGGCGTTCGTCCACTGCGAACAGGCCCTTTTTGAATGCTTCTTCCGCCATGCGCTGGGCTTCGAGGTCGAGCGTCGTCGTCACGGTCATGCCGGCGGTGTACACGTAATCTTTTCCGCCATATTCCGAAATCAGCATCTGCCGCACGTGTTCGGCAAAATAGGGGGCGGCGCCGATGGTTTCCGCCGACTTGCGGTTCAGCTTGATCGGCAGCGCGAGCGCCTCGTCGCGGGCGTCCTGCGTTATCAGGCCCTTGTCGAACATCTGTTTGATGACGTAGTTGCGGCGTTCCAGGGCGCGTTCGGGATGTTTTTGTGGCGAGAGCCGTTCCGGGGACTGGACGAGCCCGGCGAGCGTCGCGGCCTGGTCGAGCGAAAGCTCAGAGGCGTGAATGCCGTAATAGTAGAGCGCTGCCTGCTCGATGCCATAATTTCGGTGTCCGAAGTACACGTGGTTCAGGTAAATCGCCAGAATTTCGTCTTTCGTCAGCGCCTGTTCGATCTGCCTCGCGAGCAGGACTTCCTGAATCTTTCGGGACATCTGTTTTTCTGGCGTCAGCAGCAGATTCTTCACGACCTGCTGTGTGATCGTCGATGACCCCTGGCTGAACCCCCCTCGCTGGATGTTGACGATGACGGCCCGCACGATGCCGATGTAATCAAGCCCTTTGTGCGAATAAAAGGAGGCGTCTTCGGCCGCGATCATGGCGTCTTTCATGGTCTGCGGGATTTCGGAAAACGGAATGACGGTGCGTTTTTCCTCATACAGCTCGAGAATTGGCCGGCCGTCTTTGTCGGTGATGACCGACATCTGTTTGGGCTGGTAGTCGTCGTACGAAAAAATGCCCGGCAGGCTTCGCGAATAATACCAGAATACAAGCGCGACCGCGCCGCAACCCAGCAGGCAAAGGACGAGCATCGATACGAGGACGAACCGAATCAGTTTCCGGAGAAATGATGTCTTTTTTTTCGTCTTTTTGTCAGCACGCTTCTTGGTGTCTGTTTTCCCTGATTTTGAAGGCACTTTGAGGACTCCATGTCGTAAGAAAAATAATGCCGGCGGACAGTTTAGCAGATTTTGGGATTGCGTGCCCGTTTTTTAAGGACGGTACTTTGGTGAGCTTGTTTTGGTGCGGCGGCTATCGGCTGGTGCCGATACGCCGCCTGGCGTGCGGCTATCTGCGATACGCCGCACGCATCTTTTTTGGGGGGGCAAGTGAGGCAAAAAAAAATCCCGGAAACGAAGTTTCCGGGATTGCAGCGTCCTCGACGAGATTCGAACTCGTGTCGTCGGCGTGAAAGGCCGATGTCCTAGGCCTCTAGACGACAAGGACGTATGAGACATGACAGAATCGAACTGTCGACAAACAGATTAAAAGTCTGCTGCTCTACCGACTGAGCTAATGTCCCACAATCCATCTTCCGAAAGAGCCTGAAATATTCAGTCTCAATCGGACGGCGCGCCTTATACGGAAAAGTTATCTGTCTGTCAAAGTTTTTTTTCAGAAAAGTGATTTTTTTCGGAAATGTCTAGCCCTGGGGCATAATCCGGACATTGATCCCCTAGGGGATCATGCGTACACAAAGTTGTGAGACGACGAAGCCCGTTAGGGCTTCCGGTTTTGCCCGGGTAAAGCGTGAAGCTTTTTGGCACCACAATCTATCACGATATATCTACACTCGTTAACAGGGTGGGCGCATCTTGTGTATTTTGAGGGACATTTCAAATGTTCACTATTCAGATTTCATATTCTATCTGAAACAGTCGGCAGGCGTGACGAGAAGGCGGAGAATCATGGCAGAATCTGTGCTGGCAGCGGACATCAGCAATTCCTGTGCGGCGCTGTCGTGATTCCACAGACTGTCCGACTGCATGAGCTTGCGGAACCAGTGGCGCGTGTCGGAGCCCAGGATCCTTGGAAGAAACCGGCTGGCCAGACGAGCAAGGCATTCGAGATGGATGACAGAAGAACCTGGAAAATGCTCCTTGAGCCTTTGTGTGGTCAGGCTTGAGCCGAGATGGCTGGACGGCATGCGGCACAGCGTCGAATATCCTGAGGTGAACAGGTAACAGCGCGTTCCTGGATGGAGTTCACGTGAAATTTCGATGAAAACTTCGTCCAGTGTCGCTTCGGGTGCAAAAATCCACTGGTGCATTTCGAGGTTGTCTTCATTTGTCTGCGTCAGCGTTACGTGAACGGCCTCTTCGATAACCGTGAATACAATGAACGAAATCATTGAACCGGCCATCAGCGTGTCGCGGGTCAGGGACCAGCGGAGGAAGGCTTCGATCGAGGTGAGGCGCGTGTGCGTGATGCTGTGACGGGATTCCGGCGCCATGCGGCCAGCACTTCGTGAAGATGCCATGGGGGCCATTCGCGTGCACATGCCAGAGTAGCATTTGCCTGAAAAATTTGTCTGAACCGATAATCTGTCTGTCATCATTTTGTGCTCCAATGTGTTTGTGTTTTGTTCATCTCATGTTTGCGTGTTCCCGCGCTTTCTGTTCACGCCTTCTAACACCTAAATATTCTTGTGTCAAAATTTTTAGTAAAGTTAAAATGTTCACTATTTTATATGTCGCAAAGACTGCGGTTTTGCACCGTATTCCGAGAGAATCTGCGGGATTTGTGGCGCTCTCATGGCATGAAAAGGCCGGGCGTATTGAACGGGGCCATTGCAGATTTTTTATTCGGAAAGATAGAATGCGGGAGGCAGGACGCCCCGTGAAATAGCCCGGCCCGCGTGCCGTATGCAATAGGCACGCGGAGGACGCCGTGCGTGAGCAGGCGGCCCCATCCTCAAAACCATTGGAAGTCATGAAACTGGCATTGGAAAAACCGCTGAATTATGTGCATGACGCATTGGATTTTGCCCACAAAACGGCGAAAATAGGGTATATTGAGACATTCCTAGCCCGGCCTTTCGAGGGAGAACCGGGAATCAATTGTTTTTTCCGTACTGCTCTTAAATGAACGCGCTTTTAGAATCGTATCGAGCCATCAATCAGGCAGAACTTCAGGATATTGAGACTGGCATGATCGGAAATGTCCCGGAACATTTTTACCGTGGCATGTTCGGGATGTCGGCGTTGCATGGCACGCCTTATGTCTGGCATCATTTTGAGAAATTGTCGCATCGCTTCCGCAACCAGACGCTTGTCGTTTGCGCGTTGCAGCGAGAAGCGCGTTCGGCGAGCATCGACAGACGGGCCACAGCCTGGCTAAACCTGGCGCATTACCTTAGGATTGTGGCATCCAACAGCGTCGAGGCGGCACATGCTTATGCCATGAGCGCGGGGGCATCCGATTACGATGCGCTCAGTGCGGTCATTGCGTTGAAACGACTCCACCGTGCGGATCCGCAGTCCGTTGTCATATCCAGGATTCTTGCGGATGTCCGCGGCGCGTGTTCGATACACGTCGAGGACAGAAAGGTTCTCGAGAATAAGCTGGCGGATCTTCAGGGCGGCGATCCGGAACCCAGAGCGGCCGTCCTTGCCGAGCTGGCGCTTTCGGCACTTTTGGAATGGGGGGATTCCGGCCTTGCGATCGATTACGTCGAGCAGGCATGGGCACTTGCGCATCAGCCGGTGCTTCGCAAAATTGCATTTTCCATCGTGCGGGCTCTGCCCGACAATGCGGCAATTGTGAGGCGCGTCAGCCAGTTCATGTCAGTCGATCAGGATTTTGACGAGATCGAGTGCATCGTCGGGTTTTGCGAGATTCTGCCGATCGAGATTCCCGTCGAGTGGATTTTTTTGCTGGCAGAGTATTACGCCGTCCGGCTTAAGAATGACGAGACGGCTGCATTTTACCTATACTTTTTGGCGTCCGAGTATCCGCAGAAATGGGCGGAGACGGTTTCAAAACAGACGTGGATATGCCGACATGCCGCAGAGAACGTCGTGTTCCGGCAGGCGCTCTTTAACGGCTTGAAACTCGTCGGGGATGACAGGCTTGGAGCCATGGTGACCGGGTATATCGAGCGGTTCGCCCGGGACGAGTGCGTCAGGGTTCAGGCCTTGATGACCCGCATGCGTTTGATGCGGGCTTCGGGACAGGATTCGCTGATGCTCAGGCTGGCGTCGAGCAATATCGGCAAGTTCGTCGATACAGGTTGCGAATGGATGCTTTACGACATCCTTTCGGACAGCATCAAGCCGGATGAGAATGTTCAGAATTTCTCGTGGAATGCGAGGGTTCTCCATGTTTCGGACAATATTTGCAGGAAGAGTTCCGCGACGGGACTGTACCGGGGGTTTCTGAAGCGGTTTCTGGATCGGCTTCATGAAAGGGGAAGAACTTCGGAGGAGTACGCCAATCTCTGCCACTGTATAGAGAGCCGCCTGGCGATGAGCTTTTCCGGCGAGAATCCTGGCGACAACCTTCTCGCGCTGCCGGAGAACATGCCGATTCTGGCGTCGTGTCTCGAACTCATTCGCCAGGGTGAGATGGTGCAGGCGCTGAAGGCGTTTTTCCTGTGGGTCAAGAGCGGAACTGTTTTCGCGAGTGCATTGGAGGTTCTGGCGCGTATTCATGCCGCAATTTCCGAAAAGGAGTACATGGCGGGGCCTGTGCGGGATTTTTTGAGCGGAAATGTGGTTGGACGTACACCGGAACTCATCGCGATGGCCATTCTCATTTCGCCAAATGATAAGAATTATCTGGCCATGCTTAGTCAGCTGACGGATGGCATAGACATCGTTGCCCAGATTCTTCTTTTTTATCTGCCGTGGTCTCTTTCTGGAAGGCCGATATGTTCAGTTCTCGTTCAGAATTGCCTTCCCAGATTGGAAAAATCGGTTGCTGACCAGATTTTACACAAAAATCTCGCATCATGCATGCTGTTCGATGCGCTTTTAAAACAGGTTACGAGTATGGCCGAACAGGATTCTCAGCAAGAAAGTCTTCTCGACGAAATGGATGCCGCAGTTTCTGAATTTTCCGGAGACAGTACACAGAAGCATAAGTTGCATGCACAGCGGTTTCGTTATGCAGAAACGTATGGCGATGAACGAGCCATGCTCAACAGCCTTCGTGACATTCTCGAGGAAGCTCCCAGTGATCCGTTCGCGACAGCTGAACTGAGAAAGCTCGATCCGGAAAAAATGCACCCGCAAGCGCAGATCCTTTATTACCAGCTTCGCATCTATATCGAGACCGCGCCTCAGCAGAGACTAAAGAGTCAGTCGGCTCTTGCACTTCTTTATACGCGTTCATCCCAGATTAACAATGCCATTACCCTGTATCACACGATAATAGATGAGCACCCCGAGTATATCGAAGCCCGGTACCGTCTGCTCGATCTGCTCGAATCGCTCGAGAACTGGAAATCTGCAGAAAACGTTCTGCTGGCACTCGTCAATGCGGAGAAAGTGCCGGAGAATCGGTATCAATGCCTCGTCCGCCTTGCCATACTGCAGAACGAGCACATGAAGATGCCGTCGCGTGCGCTTTTGTCCTTCTTCGCGGCATTGGATGTCGATACGAGGAAACTCAATGCGCTTCACTCCAAACTGTGCGAGATATCTGAAAGCCTTCACTCGTTTTCCGCACTCCTCGACAAATACGAGGATTTGGCGATGCATTCAGAGGATTATGAAGTCCGCAAGACTGCGACGATTCTCCTTGCCAATGTCTATACGGATCATATTCACAATCCGGCCCTTGCCAGCAATGCCATTGACGTGTTCTACAGCCATGGCGGTTCCGATGATCGCGAGTTTTTGAACGTGGCATCTGAGTTTTATTCGAATACCCATAACTGGAGTGGGTATGTTCAGGTGTTAGGCGATTTTTACAGGCTTTCGGATGACAATAAGGAAAAATTGACGCTTGCCCTCAACATCGCCCATTTGGCTTCACGTCAGCTTGGGGATGTCGCCATGGCCTTGAAATATGCCGAATTGGCCGTTCAGATGATGCCGATAAAGACGGAGCAGTGGCTTGATATTGCCAACCTTTTCATTGCCTGTGGCTCGCCAGAGAAATCGGTGGGGCCGTTGCGGTTTGCCGTTGAACTCGAGACTGATAACGAGAAAAAGTGCCTGATTATGCTCGAGGCGGCCGGCGTCCTGTCAAAACTCGATCGTCTCGGGGAGGCCGCGGAATATATTCATGGGACAATCAAGTATGCGCCAACTTTGGCGCAGCTTACGCCGATTGCAGAGGAACTGATTGCATTGTCGACGGTTCAGCATGACAGGAAAGTCTTTAATGCGCTCTGTGAAGATCTCGTCCAGTGCTGTTCGGACAAAAACGATATGACCAGGCTGATATTGCAGCAGGCTCTTTCTTTGACAGCAGTTTTTAACTGTCCGGAAGAGGCGAGGGCCGTCGTCGATGCCAGAAAAGAATCTTTTGGTGAACTCGATCTGGAACAGAGCATGATGCTCCTGCAGGTTTATTCGCAAGTTGGCGATTACGAAGGAGCCGTGAATCTGGCGGGCGTCATTCCAGAACGGTTTTCTCTGAACAGGGAGCAGAATATTGAATGCCTGATGTGTGTTCTGACCTGTGCCGTTGCGGAAAACGATTTTCCGCTCATTCAGAGCACGGCTTCACAGATACTCGATATTGATCCCAATAATGCAGAGGCTGCTTTTAAACTGATTCAGATCGACTACATGACCGGCTTGTGGGAACTGGCGTTCAAGCGAATCGAGCTTTTGATGCCGCAACATAAAAAATTGAGTGAAGAAGATGACCTCATGCTTCACTATTACTATGGTGCGATTCTCCATGCCTCGCAAAGAGATGACGAGGCGATCCGCTGTCTCGATGCAATTCTGAGCATTAAGCCCGATTTTCGAGGCGCGGTCGATCTCAAGCTGACTATCCTTCTAAAAAAAGAAAAGTGGCGCGAATCACTGCCAGTTTTCAACAGATTGCTTGAATTGACGGATGAAATCGATGTTCAGGGCGCTATTCACAAGCGCATAGCCGAGATCCATCACTTCTACATGAATAATCCGGAAGAGGCACTGCTCGAATACGAACAAGCGCTTTCTCTCGGCGGGGATGTCGAGGACGTGCCGATTCGACTGCTTCAGCTATACAGACAGCTCGGACATTGGCAGAAAGCTGCCATGACAGCGCAGATCCTTGCCAATGCTCAGGTCAATTCTACGGATGCCAAATGTGATTACCTCTGCGTGCTTGGCGAAATTCAGTACAGACATCTCAATGAAATCACCGAAGCGGTGAATACCTATCTCGAGGCTTTTCTTCTCGATCCGTTCCGCGACGAATGCATTCACCCGTTGATTACACTTCTTATCGGCAAAAATGACTGGGATAACATCAACGGCATTATGAATCATCTGTGTACGCTGCTCGATAAGGAGTTGGACAGGACGGCAGAAGTCATGAAATGGATCGCCGATGAAACCTGGGATTACTGGGCCTGCCAGGATACCATTCGTAAAGCAGATGAATGCCTCAAATTCTATAATTCCAACGTCCGGCTTGTGCGCGATACGATCAGTACGACGATAATTCCGATTTCTGACAGATCGATGAGTCTTAGTCTGGATTTGGATGGGGGACGCCTGCCACGGAAAAAGATTGAGAGTGGAATGTATGATCAGCATCCGAACGATGCCTTTATGCCACTTGGAAGCAGCGAAAGGCGCAACAGTATCAATTCGGTTTCTGATGAATTCGACATGCGCAGGCTTTCAGCCCGCACATCCAACCTTTTCCCGCTGTCTTCTGCCAGAATGCCCTCCAAAGGAAACGCATTCAGAGCTGTCGAAACACTGACATTTACCGTCGATGATATTAAGGCGCTTCAAAATGACACGTCCATGCTGAATCTTTTTGCAATCGACGATTTGCTCGATATAGCCAGTGTTGAGCATGAAATGCATGAGCACAGTCTTTTGCCGATCGACATCACGGATGCGACGTATAACAGTCTGATGACGCTTTCCAAAGGAACGCTTCCGGGCGGTATCGTCCGTGTTTTGACTGCCCTTGCGTCGGATGATGAATCGCCTGTCATTACGGATCACAAAAAATTTGCGTCCCGGGAACTGACGGGTCTTTCGCCGAAATACAATTCGATATTTCTTCAACTGGTTGGGCTGTTACGCATTGCAGACGTGATGATTTGCGAAAAACCCGTTACCGCTGATAGTAGCGCATTTGTTGCCGCTTCAGTTCCACCAGTTATTTTGGCTGAAACTATGAGACTTTCAGCCATGTCAGAGCGGACTTGGACGGCGAGAATGGCGTATTCACTGATACTCACAAAGCCAGAAAATCTGATTTGTGCTTCTTTAGCGCCAAATGAGATTCGTCTTAAACTTCAGGAAGCTGCGGCATCGGTCAATCGCAATATTCCGTCATCGATTCCATTGGATCTTGCGGAGAAATATCGCAGTGTCTTGACCAGAGCTGGAATTAATGCGGCGATGATTCCCCGGATTTCGCCTGAAACTCTTGCACAGATTAAGCAGCATATTTTAGTCATAGAGAAAAACGCAATTCTGACGGCATTCGTTCTCTCACAAAGTCTGATCGATTGCCTGATGATTCTAACAGAGATAGAAAATATGCGATTCCCGACGACATTGTCAGCACTCAAAGCCGCCATGAAACGCTCAGCTCTGATTCGTGAACTCGTCGTTTTTGCGCTCAGTCCGGCGGCACAGCGTATGTATGAACGCGTTTATAAATAATTCGCATTTGGGGTAAGTCTTTGAACTGTAAAAATACTATATTTAGGAGAGGAACGTGCAAAAATATATAATATGCTCCCTAATGATACTGCTTTGCATTAGCCTGCTATCCAATACGGCTCTTGCAGAAGAACGCTGTCCAGAGGGAATGTCTGAGAGGCTTTTTGTGGATAGCGGAACAAGGCTCTGTGTTCCTGATGGCTATCCAGAGGCTGATGATTCATCGTATGATTCCGCATTGAAATCTGATGAATTGGAGAAAGAAGAACGCATCGCTCTCATCAGTCAGAAAGTGCGGGAAGGGGGTTGGGGCATTCAACTGGGTGTTGGATTCGGTTTGAATGAGAAAATCGTAGACACAACGGCTGCTTTTAATATCAAGGCTCGTGCGGGGCTCCAATTCGCTTCTCCCTATGTGGTGAGTTTTGGGCTTTATCTCGACTTTAATCTCCGGCCGGGCTCCGATCCACTTTTTACAATGGATGCGACGCTTGACCCGACATTACATATTTCTTTCTGGCGCACAAGGCTTTCAATTTCTTTGGGATTCGGTGCTTTTTTGAATAAGAGTCAGACGGACGTCTTTGGTGAAAAAAAAGAAACTAAAATATATTATGATGCTTTTTTTGCATTTAAGCCTGCATTCCTCGCGGACTGGTTCCTGACGCAGAATGCGTTTTGTGGATTTAGTTTGGATTTTCCTGTCTTGCTGCTTCACGATAACAGTGCGAATGTTTGGATTAGTTTAAACGCACACATTGGCTATAGATTCTGATAATGGGGAACGCGATATGAAAACTACATTAACTGTCATAATTCCATTGTTATTGGGACTGGCTATGTTCGCATCCACGGCTTTTGCCCAAAATGTTTGTCCTGAAGGGACTTTCTGGGTGTTCAATCCTGAAAGAAACGAGGGCTTTTGTACTGATATCGATGCTTTGATGCGTTTGAAAAATGTTAGAATTCAAGAACAGTCAAGCATTGAAGGTAATCAGACAGGTGTTTTGAAACAGCCGCTGACTGTGAAAGAAATTATGCGTTCTTCTGGAGCAGTCTTGGATTTTGGTATCGGCTATGCTCTGGCAGCTGCTCTCCATATCCGCGTAGAAGCAGGCTATCATTTCAATGTGGAAAGCCTGAATGGAATGAGCTTCGGTGTGTATGGGGAGTTGTCGGGATTAATAGGATGGCCTTATGCAATAGATGCAGCCGTTGTTCCCATGATGCACATTCATGGAAATAGTTTCCGCGTCAGTATTGGGTATGGATTTGGGCTGTTCCATAACTTTGATGTGGATAAAACGATGTTTGAGATGAAACCTGAACTTCGTTGGGATTGGTTTTTTGCAAGTCGATTTGTGTTCGGCATTCAGCTTTCGGTACCGCTAATCCTACAAAAACGGATTCTTGCTAAGGCGTCAGATATTCATATCAGTCAGAAAGATGATGTGCATTATATTAAAAGTTGGGCCATGTTTGGATTAAATTTCGGGTGTAAATTCTGAGTAGAAGAATATCGTGAGAATAAGGCGGTAGTATCTTATTACCGCTTAAATCAATGGTTTTGATAACACTCCATTCATCGTGTTCAAATATTCAGATGATAAAAAAAGCGCCGCAAAAGCGGCGCTTTTTTATTACTATCAGCCTGCTGGCCATCCAAAGGGACGACCGGCGAGTAGATGGAGATGGAGATGCGGAACAGTCTGGCCGGCATTTTCTCCAGTGTTGATGACGCAACGGTAGCCGTTCTGGTCAAATCCCAATTGTTTTGCCAGCTTGGCCGCTGTAACGAGAAGACGTCCTGCCGTGACGGCATCGTCCTCTGTCAGTTCATTTAGGCTATCCAATGGGGCTTTGGGAATGATGAGAATGTGTGTCGGAGCCGTTGGCGCAATATCATTGAACGCATAGACGTATTCGTCTTCATAAACCTTCGACGAAGGTATTTCGCCACGCATGATTTTTTTGAACAGGTTGTCGTTTTGACTCATTGGGAACTCCTGCATTAAAGATGTTTTAGTCTCACTTCAATAATTAATTTACTTATACGATTTGAGCAGATCGACCAGGAAATCTGCGACCATCGGGATCGTCGTAACATCCGCACGCTCCTGAGGTGAATGCGGTGAAACGACGGTCGGACCGAACGAAATCATCTGCATACCAGAAATCTTTGAACCGATAATGCCGCATTCGAGTCCGGCATGGATGATGTCGACGATGGGCTTTTTATTAAAGCGTTTTTCATACAGATCAACGCAGCGTTTGAGCAGGTCTGATTCCATTTCGGGCTGCCAGCTCGGATAACCTTCGTTCGACACGGCTTCGCCGCCGGCCAGACGCAGGCAGGCCTCGATTCGGGATGTGATTGCATCGAGTTTGGACGCCACGCTCGAACGCTGACTCGACAGGATGTGAAGTGTATTGTCGACGATCTTGACAGAAGCGAGATTTGCGGATGTTTCGACGAGACCCTGGATGTCCTGACTCATAGCCGCGATTCCGTGCGGGAAACAGATGAGCAGATCTGCCACGCGACGGAGAGATGCACTGTCGAATGCGTCGCCGGCAATGTCGCTCAGAATGGCCGAAACGGTTACGCCCGCATCGGATTTCGCATATTCAGACGCAAATACTTTTCCGAGTTCTTCAATGCGAGCCGTAATTTTGAATGTATCAGCTGCCGGCACTGCAACGGTGACAACGGCATCGCGAGGAATCGCGTTGTGAGCCGATCCTGCCTTGATGTCGATGAGGCGAGCATCGTTCGAAATGGCGAGAATGTTGTTGATGACGCGAGTCGCAAGTTTGATCGCGCTGGCGCGGCCGAGATGGATTTCGCATCCGGAATGGCCGCCTTTCAGGCCGGCGATATGAACCTGGATGGAACGATAACCGGCAGGAATCGGGGAACGGTTGAGTTTGAGCGTCGATCGTGTTTCGCGTCCGCCTGCGCATCCCACGGTGAAAATGCCTTCGTCTTCGCTGTCGAGATTGAGGAGAATGCGCCCCTTGAGCTGTTCGGCTTTGAGTGCATTTGCGCCCGTCATGCCGGTCTCTTCATCGCTCGTGACGAGAATTTCGAGGGCAGGATGTTCGACGCTGGCATCTTCAGCCATCGCAAGTGCCATCGCGACACCGAGGCCGTCGTCTGCACCGAGTGAAGTCTTGTTTGCGTGCATCCAGTTGTCTTCGATAATCACTTCGATGGGATCGGTGTCGAAATTGTGAGTCGAGTCGTGCGTCTTTTCACAGACCATATCCATGTGGCCTTGCAGTACGAGAATCGGACCATTTTCATAGCCTGCGGTCGCCGGGACGTGAATAATGACGTTATTGGCGCTGTCGCGTTCGACATCAAAACCATCTTTCTTTGCCCGTTCGACGAGCCAGGCTGCGATTTTTTCTTCGTGCTTGGACTGCCGGGGAATCATTGCCATGGCTTTGAAAATATCAATGACGCGTTCGCTGAGTTTCATTCGATGCTCCTTGAAAAAGAAAGGTTATTTGGGGCTCTGTTAAACAAAAAGCCCTCGATATTAGAAAATCGCTCTGAAAGCGTGAAAAAATTACAGCCCGGGGTGAGCGCGTAGTGCCTGGTCCCGGGTATAAGTGAATTCTCCAAATTTTTTCCCTTCTCCAATGGAGAAGGGACGTTCATCATTTAACGACATCCCAAGCCGTGATGGGGTCGTCGTTGTTCTTGACATTCATGCTGTTGAGCATTTTGTCCGAGGTGAGTTCGATTGGCGTGCCGCCTGTCTTAGTTGGGTCATATTCATCGCGATAAGTCGGGCACGCGTATGCTCTTCCGTCGATGTCGAATCGGAATGCGCATGAATAACTGCCGGAAGCGAGTGAACTGGCATCGACCATATACTCGACATTGTTGCCGCAATCGTCGCCGCAGAACAGATTTTCTCTGGAATTCTCGATTACAGTCCAGAACGGGACGGGCTTCGTGATGTCTCCACAAATCAGTTTTGCTTTCACATTTGCGGGAACTGCGGAATCACCGAGCCAGATGCGACCGTATGCTATATGGTTCTCGCTGTCGTAATGTTTGAAATAGCACCAGGATGGCGTGAATGCAGAAACCGGCGGAACGGTTAGACTTAATGCATCATCGTGGCTGACCATCGTCGTCGAATCGAGCAGAATCGGTTCGCCGCCACTGCTGCCTTGTTTGCAAATAAATGACTGCGGCCCAAAATCAAACCGATACGTACACGCATGCGTGCCACTCGGGGCACTCAGTGAATAGCTCATGAACTCTGTGTTTGCATAACAATCCTTGCAGCCAGAATTGTAAACCGCTTCTGACGAATACGTCCACGACATGACGGGCTCATATTCCCGGCCGCAGACAAATCTCGCCGAGATGTCTTCGATTTTCACGCTTTCTGGCATCAGCACACGACCATAGCCGCGGCGCTTGTTGTCGACGCCCTGAATATTGCACCACGTGGGCAGTTCCATTTTCGTAACGCAATCGAAGGTTTCAGATTTGGCGGCGCAAATTGCAGAATCACCGCAGGCGCTCGATTCCCATTGACCGTCTTTATTGCATGTCTTCAGGTTGTTGGCATCGCACTCTTTCGCGCCAGGTTCGCATACCGGCTTCAGAACGCATGCCCCCTTTTCGGAATTGCAATTCTCGGTATCTTTGCAGGTACTTTGTGTCGTCCACTTGCCGCCCGAACATTTCCTAAGCGTGCTGCCCTGGCAGCTGAACTTTCCGTCCGTACATTCAGAATTGTTCACGCAAGTTCCGGACGACGAATCGCATATTTCAGTGCTTGAACACGTCTTGATGTCATCCCAGTTATTATTGTTGCACTGCTGGAGCTTTTGACCGTTGCATTGATAACCACTGCCCGTGCAATTGAGACATTTCTTTTTCTCTGCACTACAGGTCTGTGTGGCAGTGCATGTCGTGTTCTTCCATGTCCCCGAAGTCGTACACTGTTTAAGTGTTTGCCCATTGCATTCGTACGTGCCGGGTGAGCAATCGAGGCATTTTTTCTTATCTGCGCTGCATATCTGTGTGGCAGTGCAAGTCGTGTTCGATTCCCACTGGCCCGCGGTATTGCATTTCTGAAGATCGCGATCATTGCACTGGTAGGCACCAGATGTACAAACTGGCTTCAGATCACACGTTTTGCTACTTGCGTTGCATTTTTCGGTCGATTTGCACGTCTTTTCTATCTTCCATTTGCCATCGGTACCACACGTCTTGAGAACGTTAGTGTCGCAAAGAGCTTGACCGGATTTGCATTCAGAATTGTCGACGCACTTTTGCTGGGATTCGTCGCAGACTTCGTTGCCGGTGCAATTGCTTTTGGTAGACCATTTACCATCAACCGTGCATAGCTGGAGATTGTTGCTTGAACACCTGTATTCGCCGTATGTGCATTCGGGTTTCGCATCGCACGATTCCGTCGTGGCATTGCAAATCTGATACGGTTCGCAGGCCTTCTCGAATGATTGGCCGCCTTTGCAAACCTTTAATACGTTGCTTTCGCACACCGCGCCTTCTTCGCATGATGTCTGTTCACAATCGCTGCCACTACAGGTCTTGGTACATTCCCCAGAGATACACTTTTCATTCGCCGAACAGGTTTTGCCCGATGTCCAGTGTCCATCTGAACAAAGCATTTCCGTATCGCTGTTGGTTGAGCACTTTCTTTCCCCGTTCACGCATTCCGGTTTAGGTTCGCATTTATTGTTCTGTGCGTTGCATACCATGCCGTTTTGTTGACAGTTTTGTTCGACGTTCCAAGTGCCCGATGTGCATTTCATCAATGTATTTTCAATGGAATTACACTTTGACTGCCCCTCGACGCACCCCTTTTGGCAGTGAAGTGTCGATGCGTTGCATTCGCTGTCTGCCTCGCACATCTCTGTCGTCTTCCAGTTGCCATTTGTGCATGTCAGAACTCGGCTTAAGTCCGAATCGCATTTGATTTCACCATCTTTGCAATCCGCCGATGCTTTGACACACGATTTCGTTTGGGCGTTGCAATCGGAGTTTGGTGAGCAATACATGATTTGCTTCCAGTCGACACCGCCGTCGCACTCATAAAGGATTTTGCCTTCACATTTGACTTCGCTTTCCTTACAAACAATCGTTGCCGCTGACTTGAGAAGACAGCTGTTTGTCGTCTTGTCGCAAATGTAATTCGGATCGTCATCGCAATGCTTCTCAAGAACATAACTGCCATTTTGACATCTCATCAAGGTATTGCCATTGCACAGCAAGTCATTGTCTTGGCATACGGCTGCCGTGCTCTTGCATGTCTTGGTTCCGTTGTCACACAGCGTCCCCGGCTGGCAAGTCTCAAAAGACCCCCAGAACCCGTATTCGCAAATCTGAACTTTCGTCCCTTGTTCCACGCATTGCCGTTCGCCAGTCTTGCACTCTTCGTCTTTCACGGAGGCTTCACTGCAACCAACAATCGTTAAAATGAGGCATAATGGCCATAATTCTTTGAGTTTCATTCGATTTCCTTGGAAAGAGTAACGCAAAAAGCAAATCTACTTTTACCCTTAATTTATTTCATTTCAAGCGCTTAAATGAATTAATAACTAGTCCAAATGTAGGTGTTATGCGGCTTTGAACGTTCATAAATGATACGAACTCCCCTCTTTCTAATGGAGAGGGTGGCAGGGGGAAGACGCCCCCACAAAAAACATCCAACAAAAAAGCGGAGGAAATCGTGCAACTAGTTTCCGAGTCGAACGGATTAACCAATTAGAAGGAAGTCGCACTTAAAGCCTCCGCATTTTGATCGTAGGCATTCAGCCGCATCGATGCAACACAAATGTTTGGCGAAGGCAGTGTGAAACCATGCTTACCCACTGTTAATGGGGTTTTCTCTATTACAGTAGAGGGATTTATGCTAAAATTAAAAGGTTGTGTTTCCTAAACATAAGGAGAAAGGTATGAAGAAAAAATGGTTATTTTTACTCGGATTGAGCGTTTCGCTTGGCTATGGATGCGCATCCGATTCGGGAGACGATGCCGAGACGCACGAATGTAAAGACGGTGCAAACGGTGAATCGTACTGGTGCAAAAACACCGACGTCTGCTGTGCCGGTAGCTGCGTGACCCAAACAGAAGCCAACTGCGGCGCGTGCGGCAATCAGTGCTCGCCCGGCAGTATATGTCAGGATGATGGCACGTGTATTTGTCAGCACACAAACAGCTTCTGTTCAGAAACTTGTACCCCCGATGGCTGTGTCGATGTCAAGACGAACCCGAAATACTGCGGTTCCATGTTGAAGGAGTGCAAGACATCAGCCGGTGAAGTATGCGACAACGGCGAATGCACGACATCGTGTTCAGGCGATCTCGACAACTGCGACGGCCGTTGCGTCGATTTGGACAACAATGTCGAATCGTGCGGCGCCTGCAACGTCAAATGTCCGACGGCTACGGATTCGAACCATATTCAGCGAAGCTACTGTCTGAGCGGCGAATGCAACATCATCTGCGTGGCTGGCTACACCGATGAAGACGAAAACATCGCGAACGGCTGCGAACAGAAAGCATCGTTCACGTGCGGCAACGGCATTGTCGAGCCGGGCGAGATGTGCGACGGACTTCGGCTGAACGATCAGACGTGTGCCACGATTGTCGGGCCGGGTTCCACGGGCACGCTGACATGCCGTCCGGACTGCCTCGGGTTTGACAAAGACAATTGCAGTGCTCCGACCACTTGCGGAAACCACATCATCGACGGTTCCGAGATTTGTGACGGCCCGAACACGGGTCTTGCCACTTGCGCTTCTGTCGTGGGCGAAGGATCGACCGGTTACATCGGTTGCCAGAGCAACTGCCAGGATTACGACACATCTTACTGCTCAAAACCGACGACATGCGGCAACAATGCGATTGACGCCGGTGAAGTTTGCGACGGTTCATCTCTGAACAACGCTTCGTGTGCATCTGTCGTCGGTGTGGGCTCGACCGGCACGCTCAAATGCTCGGAAAATTGTTATGATTACGATCGCACTGGCTGCACATCAGCCTCGGTATGCGGCAACGGCATTCTCGAAACAGGCGAAAACTGTGATGGCAACGATTTCGGCAGCCAGACGTGCGAAAGCCTCGTTGGTCCTGGATCACGCGGAAATCTGCTCTGTAACGGATGCTCGATTTCAACAGAAAACTGTAGCGCGGCGTCGACGTGCGGAAACGGCATCATCGATGGCACCGATGTATGCGACGGTTCAGCCATCAACGGTGCGACATGCGCCTCGATCGTCGGCGAGGGTTCCAAGGGATCTGTGACCTGCCGTGACAACTGCTCTGGCTATGACATTTCCGGCTGTACAGCGGCGGCGAAATGCGGCAACGGCCTCATCGAAGAAGGCGAGGTTTGCGATGGCAACCGTCTTAACGACCGCACCTGTGCCACGGAGGTTGGATTTAATTCAACAGGCACGCTCGCCTGTAATTCCACTTGCACAGGCTACATCACGACGGGGTGCAGCGCCTCGACGACTTGCGGCAACGGCATTCTCGAAGCCGGTGAAATGTGCGACACGACAAACATCCAGGGCGCGACATGCGAATCGAGCGTCGGCATGGGTTCCGTCGGTACCGTCCTCTGCGGTGCAGATTGCAAATCGCTCAATCTTTCCGGATGTTCTGCGGCCACCAAATGCGGCAATGGCGTGCTCGATGATGGCGAACTCTGCGATGGCAAGAATATCAGCGGAGCAACTTGTGCATCCGTCGTGGGCGAGGGTTCGACGGGAACGATTTCATGCGGCGACGGCTGCAAACACTTCGATGTTTCCAAATGCTCGAAACCCAAATCCTGCGGCGATGGCAACATCAACGACAACGAAGTTTGCGACGGCACGACGCTTGGCGGCCGTACCTGTGCGGATGTCGTTGGCTTTGGTTCGAAGGGCGTTCTGAAATGTTCGCCGAACTGCATGGGCTTCGACACGTCCATGTGTACACCGGAAGTCAAATGCGGCAACGGCAAGCTCGATGCCGGTGAAGTCTGCGACGGCTCGTTCCTCAACGGCGCAACCTGCTCGGCACAAGTCGGATTTGGTTCGACGGGAACGCTCACTTGCAATTCCGATTGCACGGGCTATATCACGACGGGCTGTTCCGAAGCGAAGAAATGCGGCAACGGAAAACTCGATGACGGCGAAATCTGCGACGGTGCGCTTTTGAATGGCCGTACATGCGTACAGCAGGTTGGATTTGGATCGACCGGCACACCGGCTTGCAACGAAACCTGTTCCGGTTACACAGCCGGGTCATGCACTCCGGAAGTCAAATGCGGCAACGGCATTCTCGATAGCGGTGAAAAGTGCGACACGACATTGCTCAACGGCGCGACATGCGAATCCGTCGTCGGCATGGGTTCAACGGGTACACTTTCATGCAACAACAAGTGCGAGTTCGACACAGCCAAATGTACGGCATCGGTTGGCTGCGGCAATGGCAAGATAGATGAAGGTGAAGCCTGCGAAACCGATTCGAACGGGAAAGTGATTTTTGCCAATACCAGCATGACCAAATGCCAGCAATATGCTGCCTCAGTCTATAAATCCGGAAACCTCGGCTGCACGCCGACCTGCCAAATCGACACGAGCGCATGCGTTCCCTACTGCGGCGACAATGTTCGCAACACGACTGTCAACGGCATCTATATCGGTGAAACCTGCGATACGTTCAAATTCCCGACTACACAGAATACTTGTGCCAAAGTCGTGGGTACAGGTTCGACGGGTGAACTTTCATGCTCCGAAGACTGCTCGACAATCATCACGAGTGGCTGTACGGCAGCCGCGACCTGTGGTGACGGCATTCTCAATGGCGACAATGAGTGGTGCGACGGCAACGACTTCATGATGGGGTCGGC
>JAZODZ010000617.1:0-4070 GCA_045597285.1 Myxococcota bacterium | reverse complement strand
ATTTTCCTGCAAGTCCGTCTTTACCGGGTTCGCCCTGGCCGCCGGCTATCTGGCACGCATGGATATCGAGTTTGTCGGTGTTCTTGAGCCAAACCGCGATGGAGGGCTTGCCGCCATCTGCAATCGCCCTGTCAGCCCCTTCGATCACAAAGCCGTCTATCATCGACTTCTTTGTCAGAGATTCGGCCTGAATTGTTGCAACCGTCGATTTACCACGGATCTTCGACGCATGTTTGACCAGATCGCGTTCCCTAAAATTCACGCTGTATCCGCCATGAATTGCAACGCCGTCAATCATCGACACGTCTTCTTCATAAATCCCTTCGGCGACGAGGATGTATTTCTTCTTGTTGTTCCATGCTTTTATGGCCGCCGAAATCGTCTGATACGGCGCGGCGATCGTACCGTTTCCATTCGGAGATGCGTCACGCGAAACAAAGACGGCATCTTCAATTACGCCGTCAATGCCGTCGCAGTTTTCATCGACAAACTCGAATCCCGATGCGTAAGTATCAGCAATATCGGGGGCGTCGTGGTTCGTGTTGCCATCGAGACGGCGGCATTCGCACCCATTTTCTGCGCTCTTGTCGGTGTCGACCCACTCGTATTTCGTGCCGTCGATCACTTCCTTGGTGCATTCGCCAATGCCGCACGACGCAATGCCCGAAACGACTTTGCACACGCCCTCGGTGTGATGAATTTCGGGTTTGACATACTCGGAACAGTCGTTGTTGCAGTAACCGCAATGCTGTGGCGACGTATAAAGCCCGGTCACCGGGTCCCTCATACCTTCGTCGATCTGGCCGTCGCAGTTGTTGTCCTGGCCGTCGCAAATCTCGGGGTTGTACTTGTCGATCGTGCATTCAGACCAAGTAAATTCAGCGTTATTGCCCTGGCACCATTCAAATCCTTCGCACGTGTTGACCGCGCATGAACGGGCGCTGCCAATATTCTCTTCATTGCAAATACATGTGCCCGTTACGGGCACGCATTGCTTGCCCTGGCCCTTGTCCTGGCATTCAAAGCCCTTGGGGCACGCAGTTCCATACGCCGAGTTGCTTGAACAATCTCGACCGCAGTAGGCCTCGAGAAGGTCGCCCTTGTCATTGAAAACCTTAATGCACTCGCTATTGGGGCCCACGCAGTCACTCGTCTCTGAACAGGGTTTGCAGAGGTTGCTGGGCAGAGCGAGGCATGTCACGCCGTCCATATAGACGAAATAGCCGGGTTCGCACTCGAGTGCGCGGCAAACGGCCTGATCGCCGACGATACGGCATTCGGTCGATGTCGCGTGTTCCATGGCGAGCGAGCAGTTTTGGCCGCATGCGCCACAATTCTCGACTTTGTCGTAGATGCCGTCAGAATTGCGGAAATCTTCGTCCACCGATCCGTCGCAATCGTCGTCGGCGCCGTTGCACAATTCAGCTACCGGCGTTTGCCCGTGACAAATCGGGCCGCTGATGCCGGCGCAGAACTCCACACCGGGGCACGTTCCGAATTCGTTGGTGATTTCGCAGTCTGCGCCATCGAGTTCCTCGTCGATAAAGCCGTCGCAGTTGTCGTCGACGCCGTTGCAGATTTCTTTTTCTGGCGTTCTGGCGTTGCAGCTGTTCCAGCTCATCGTATCGCTACAAATCTCGATGCCGGTGCATTTTCCGAATTCGTTTGTAATCTCGCATCCTCTCGATTGGCCGATGCTGTTCTCATCGCAAGTGCAACGGCCGGAAACCGGCAGGCATTGCCGTCCCGATTCGCCGGATACGCCTTTGACATCGCTGCAAACAAACCCTTCCGGGCAGCTTTGGTAAGTGCAGTCCATCGCGCAGAAACTGCCGTTGTCCATTGGAATGCACCAGTTGGCATTGTTGGCACCGCAGGCGTCGTTCTGCGTGCACGGCATACAGAGCTGCTGCTGGATCATATTGCAAAGCGACACGGTTCCATCGCCGTGCGGATTGTCGATGACCTGACACGACCAGCCAGCGGGACATCCTTCTTCACACGGTTTCGTACAAAAATCGCCTTGTGCGGCCTGAATGCAATAAGTGCTTTCGCATTCGACGTGCTGCTCGCAGCGCTCGCCGAACTGTCGATAGGTAACATCGGTGTCGGGGGTATATACTCGATAGGCTATGTCGCAGCTGCAAAGCGTCGCTGCAGCGGCTAAAATAAGCAGATAAAAGTGTTTTTTGTTCATAAAAGCCTCTATGGATAAAAAGCCATTGTTAATAAAAGCATCATTAACATCTAAAAGCAAGAACTGAGTAATGTTTCACGTCCTATGCCGTCCGTGTTTTGCACGGGCTCGGCTCGTCGTTGTGGCTGGCAACTTTGTGGCACCGGGCGGATTTGCTTTCGTATAAGGGATGTCGGGCGTATCGCCGTGGCGATAGCCTGCGCCCCCGCAAAATGTAATATGGCCCCGCCTATTGCATACGGCGTGGCTCCGCCTATTGCATACGGCGTGGCGCCACGCTATTGCATACGCGCGGCGTTTTTTTTGATATTTCCCATTTCGGAAAGTTGTGTTACTTTTTGTCAAAAAATTTTCCATTTCGGAAAGTTTTTTTGACAATAGCGCGGCGTATTGCCTATGGCAATAGCCTGCGTCCCCGCAAAATGTAATATGGCCCCGCCTATTGCATACGGCGTGGTGCCGCGTTATTGCATAAGCGCGGCAAAAAAAAGCGGCCAGCTACGCTGACCGCCTTGAGGCTCGCCTATGCGCAAAGTGCATACGGCTCGCTAATCGCGAATGTCGCTGTATCCCAAACGCATCGATATGCCATTAGTATTGCCGCCTCCAGCTTTACCACCTGCACCACCAGTGCCTGGTGTGGAGGAATTATCGGCGTCTGGCATTTGATTGTCGTTAAAAACAAACTTTCCTGCTGTGCCGTCAGATCCATTCAAACCGTTTGCTTTCGTAGTAACAGTAATAACATTGCTTGGTTTGGACAGTAAATCATTCGGTACGGTGATACCACATTGTGCAAGGTGTTCAGCTTTTGTAAAAGAAGATACAGGCCAATCCCTTGGGCATATAAAAAGTAAACCGTATGCCTGACCAGCGAGGCCGGCTGCACCGCCGCCGCCGCCACCACCGGGGCCGCCAGCACCGCCTGCAGACGATTTATGACAGTGCGTGTCTACATTTGCAGTACCTTCTTTGCCATAAATGAGTCCTTTTCCACCTGCACCGCCTGCAATACCTGATTGTCCGGTTCCGCCTGCACCGCCGCCGCCAGCTGTGGCTTTAATTTTGGAGTTGATAATATCGAGATTGAAACTAATTCCATCGATGATATTATTTATCTTGCTTGGAGGACGAACTTGAATACCGATGGCGGATCCACCGGTACCACCGCCGCCGCCGCCATAACCGCCACAACCGCCTGCACCGCCCGTTCCGGCAAATATCCAGTAAGTTTCTGTGACATACTGTCCAAAAATAGTTCCATCGTGATCGTGACTTTGATAAACACCACCACCGCCACCGCCGCTTCCAGATATACCGAATCCTCCGTTTGCGGCATCTATGCTGTCATAAGCATACGTGATGTTGCCATATTTATCCTTGATAACCTGGCCATATCCATTCTTTTTGGGAGACAATGTCGCGACATACTGGACTTTATTTTTTGCGTTATAGTTATATTGAGCACTTGTGCTATTAAATTTCATTAATAAAGCGCTATTATCGCCGGCTTTCCCCCCATCACCAATACTCCCCTTTGTGCCACGAGGACTATGATATGTGTCCTGTGAATTTTGTGTACCACAGCCGTTATTGCTTACGCTGTCGATAGGCGCGCCTTTGCCTTCATTTGAATTTTTCCTAAATCCATACCCATTTCTACCAGAAGGTCTTCTAGCCGCTATATGACAGTCTTTTCTTCCACAATAAGAACCACCGCAACCGCCTAGAGGATATACGCCATCCGGACATAAGAAGTTGTATCCCTGGTCACCATTTGAAGCTATACCATTATCCTCATAAAAATATTGTCGTGCATCCTTCCAAATAACACTAGACGCCGTATTGCCAATGGCAGTCGCTTTTGAAAAAC